>JAGVEP010000358.1 GCA_020058145.1 Phycisphaerae bacterium
ACATGCGGGGGTCGCAAAACTCCCGAGACGATTACGCCTCACGCTGCTGGATCACTTGAGTCGGGCCGCGTGAAGGACCACAAAATGGCAAAAGTCGAGGTTAGAAACCGTACACAAGCTGGGTGGAGTGGGCGTCTCGCCCGCGCCCCGGGCGGCCAAGATGGCCACCCCACCCATGCGCGGATAATCGTGAGCCACTACACTACCATCCTCGGCCAGCGCTGGTGAGGCCCGCCCGCCAAAGCCGAGTTATAGGCTTCTGAAGAAAACCCGCTCGCATTGACACATGCACGCGGCCACGGGCCGCGGCCACGGCCGTACGCGTGCCTGGGTGGCACTGGAACGCACATTTTTTCCCGGACGCGCGCCGTCATCACGGACCGCGCGGCGCGCCTGACGCCGTTTTCTCGCGTTTTCCACGCCAACGCCGCACTCCCAAACCTACGATTCTGATGGTGCGGGTCCATTGTGGGCTTGCCAACCTGATCGCTCTCGGGCAAGACCGAGGATCGGAACATGAAACAATTGTGGCGTCTACTCGGCCTGGCTTGTGTTCTCGGACCGGCGTGGCTGGCCCCGGCCGACATCATCGTGAACTACGGACTCGACGGCGGCGGCACGAACCAGGACCCCCTCAATGGCCTGGCCGCCCGGGCCACCTTTGCGCTCGCGGGCACGCACTTGTCCGTCCTGCTTGAAGATACGAGCACGGGGGTACCGGCGAGCTTCGACACCGCGGATTCGTTGCTCGTGTCGGTCGGACTGAACCTGCCGGGCGGGGTGTATATCGTCGGCGGAAACTCGGCGGTCATTGGTCCAGGATCGCACGGTCTGGGTTCCTGGTCCAGCCGCGTCGCGGGCGATAGTGTGGCCGAGCAATGGCTCTGGACCAACGACTTTGGCGGCGACTTGATGGAAGCCTACGCCCAGGTGATCAGCACGAGCAGCGGTCAAGGCGGCGGGACGGTCACTCGTTTCGACGGTCAGAATGGCACCGTCGGCGGTCCGTTCGGCGGCATCGCGGCCGATCCACCCTGGCGCAGCATTCCGGACAACCAGCCGGCGGTCGGCGACTCGATCCTCTTCGAGCTCACGCTGAGTGACACGCTGAGCGCGGCCCAACTCGGCGCCGCGGCCAACGCCAGCATCGTGGAATACGGCTCTGACGCGCGCTACCTGCTGGTGCCCGAACCGGCGGGCTTACTGCTGGCTGCCCTGGGCCTGTGTGCCAGTCGAGCGCGGCGCAGTTTTTCCAGGGCCTGAATGCGAAAATCTCGCATGTGGGCCGTATTTTCGAGCTAACATCCGGCACAGGCGTTAGACAGCCCATTTTTTCGCGGACACCGCGCTGCGGCCCCTCATTCGGTCACCGCCGGCGGCCTATGATTAGGTGCTAACGCAACCCAGCCTCTTCTCCTGTGCAGTCAGCAGCCGTTTGCGAACCCGACCGGGCCGGTCGTTAAGAACGACCGGCCCGGCTCGCTTCGTGAAATCCCGCTGGCGCGGCCCCTGTCGCACGGAAGGGGTCAAGGGCAGCTCTGCGTGCAAGTTGGCGACCGGCGCATGCCGGCCGCCGGTTCACGAGTCCCGCCCTTACTCGCGCGGTTCGCGATACCGCAGCGCCCGGAAGCGCTGGAGCGTAATCCGCGGCGTTAGATAGTCCTCGCCGACGGGCTCGTTGCGGCACAGGTCGGTGCTGAGGTACTTTTTGTTCGAATCGGGGAAGATCGTGACCACGGTGGCGTCGCCGCCCAGGCCTTCCAGTACGTTCGCTGCTCCGAGGAAGTTCGCCCCGGACGAGATTCCGACCGCGAGACCCAACCGGCTGCACAGCGTCTGGGCCATCACAATGGCATCGCCGTCCCAGCAATCCACGACCGCATCCATGCCGCTGAGGTCGAGAATACTCGGAATAAACTCATCCGAGATGCCCTGAATGCGGTGCGAACCCACCTTGCAGCCGGTCCGCAGGGTCGGCGAGTTCGCCGGTTCAAGCGGGTGTACCTTCACGGCCCGGCCGCTGCGTCGCAAATAGCGCCCGACGCCGACCACGGTGCCGCCGGTGCCGACGCCGGCGATGAACGCGTCGGCGACGACGCCAAAGGCCGCCAGTTGCGTCTCGATCTCCGGCCCCGTCGATTCGTAATGGGCGGCGATGTTGGCGGGATTATCGAATTGACGTGGGAGAAAGATGTTCTCATGCTCGCGCGCATACTTCTCGCACAGCGCGATGCTGCCTACGAAGCCGCCTTGTTCCTGCGATACGGGAATCACGTCCGCCCCGAAGCCCTGCATCAGCCGGACGCGCTCCTGGCTCATCCAATTGGGCATGTAGATGCGGACCGGGTGGCCCAGCGCGCGGCCGATGGCGGCGAACGAGATGCCGGTGTTACCGCTGGAGGCCTCGACGAGCGTGTCCCCGGATTTGAGTTCGCCGCTGGCATAGGCCTGGCGGAGAATGTGCAGGGCCATGCGGTCCTTTACGCTGCCGGTCATGTTCTCCTGCTCATATTTCGCGTACAGGCGCCGCGGCCGGCCGTCCCAGGCATAGTCAATCCGCAGGAGCGGGGTTTCGCCGACGAGCGGCGCGATGTCGTCGATCGTGGCGGCGGATGACGGGGCCTGACGGGGTTGCGCGAGCATGGCAGAGAACTCCGGCTGCGAGACGCGGAGCAGCCTCCGCGGCCGGCAGGTGCCCGGTAGTCTACCATGACCGGGCCGTGCGGCTACCGCGGGCATGCGACCGAAGCAGACAACGGGTGTAGTCCAAAACTATGGCGGAAAGCTCGCCGTCCGAGCCTCAGGCGCGAGCCTGGGGTCCGCGCAGCGCGCTCCGCGGAAAACCCCACGCTGGCGCGTGGGGCTCGGACAGGC
>JAGVEP010000369.1 GCA_020058145.1 Phycisphaerae bacterium
ACAGGCGAGGTCTCGCTGTTTGCTCGCGGTCCCGCGCCCAGCAGGGAGTTGCTCTGCCCCGCGGCGATACCGCAGGCCAGAAACCCCGCTGCGATAGCGGCGTACCGCCAGCGCGCCCCTCCGTGCCTCCGTGCCTGTGTGCCTGCGTGCCTTTGGCCAATCATGGCGTGCCCCCCGCCAGCCGCACGGTGCCCACGCCCGTCACCGTGCCCTGGAGAATCTTGCGGTCACGCCGCGCGTCGCCCAGCCGCACGCGGACGGTGTCGCCATAGCCACCCGAGTCGAGCGCCACGCCGCTCAGGCGCACCTGGACGCTCGCGTTGTCACCGATCACGGTGACCGGGCGCGAGCGGACCACGAGCTCCCCGGTCTTGAGCGCTTCGCTGGGTATCAGCTCGCCGACGGGCACGAATTTCTTGACCTGCTGCCCGATCACCGCGGCCGTCTCGCCGAAACCGAGCCCGACGGCCTGCTCGAACACGCGTGTTTCAACCCCGACATCGTCGGGCCGCACTACGTTGCCAGGATTCAGCGGCTTGCGCGCGACTACAACCGGTCGCACCAGCCGAATTTGGGCGAACACCTCGACTTTCCGTTGCACCTCGCCAGCCCGCCGAATCAGCACGCGAAAGTTGCGCAGCCCGAGCTTGTCCTTCGTAGGCCACCGGCTATCAGCCGGAGACCGGCGGCCGACACGGGGGTCGGCCGCTACAGTCCCCGTGCTGCTGACGTGGAATTCCCACGGCGGCGTCGTGAGCTGCAAAAACTCCTGCCCCGCGCGCTCGAATTTCACTTCCGCCGTGCCCCCGAGGGCTTTCAACTCGCCGTTGACGTACTTCCGGACTGCATCGGCGAGGGTATGGCCAGCGGATTCTTCGGTGGCCGCCGGCGCGCGACGCAGCGGGCTCAGCTCGGCGTCCGCCGCGAGCGCGATTTCGCCCGCCGGCGGTATGCTGCGCAGCGTCACGCGGCAGGTGAGCGCCCCGCCGATCAGCACACGCGCGAGATTGACGCCCAGCTCTTCGAGCCGCTTCAGAATTTGCTCGTGACTAACAATGGCAAGCGGGGACGTGCCCGTTTTCGCCACGACGGGCTCACTGCCGATCTGGTCGAGCAGCTTGGTCTCTCCGCCGACCGGAGCGAGCACGTCGGCGAGCCTAACCGCGTCGCCATAGACGGTCGTTTCAGCCCGCAGCTTGAGGCAAGTCACCTCTGCATCGCCCGCCGCGGCGGCCACAGTAGCCCAGACTGCAAGAGCGATCACGGCCGCCGCCCCCTGCGTGCCTACGTGCCTACGTGCCATTGTGCCTTTTCGAATCACGCCTACCTCCGCAAGCTCGCCACGACTTGCAGCGACTGATCGGCTGCCTGGATCGTCTGCGAATTCATCTGGAACACGCGCTGGGCCTTGATGAGCTCGACCAGTTCGCCGACGGCCTCGGTGGTGCTCTGCTCGAGCTGCGCAGACTGCAGCAGGCCGAGGCCGTTTTCCCCCGGCAGGCCCTCGATGGGCTCGCCGGAGGCCTGCGTCGCGGTGAAGATATTGGCCCCGCGTTGGAGCATGCCGGACGGGTTGACTAAGCGCACGAGTTGAAGCTGCCCGAGTTCCTGCGTCGTGCCGTCGGCCATCGTCGCCGTGATCCGCCCGTCGCTCGACACACCGATACGATCGCGCGGCACTTCCTCCGGGATCGTCGGCGAGTCCTTCAGCCGGTAGCCGAAGCTGTTGCCCAGCACCAGCTCGCCGGTGGCATTACGCACGAAGTTGCCGGCCCGCGTGTAGCCGATCGCCCCGCCCGGCAGTTCCACCTGGAAAAAGCCATCCCCCTGGATCATGATGTCCAGCGGCTCGCCGGTCTGAATCGCCGACCCCTGTTTGAAGATCGTCTGCGTGTTGCTGAGGGCCACGCCGAGCCCAATTTCTGTAGGCAGCGCCGTGTAGCTCTCCGCGCTGGTTTGCACGCCGGGCTGGGTGCGCAATTGATAAAGGAGATCCTGGAAGTTTGCGCGGGCAGCCTTGAAGCCCGGCGTGTCCGCGTTCGCGATGTTGTTCGCGATTACGTCGATCTTCGTGGACAGGGCCTGCATCCCGGTCGCGGCGGTATAAAGTGCAGTTACACACATGGCTTAGTGACCTTCCTATTTTGGGGGACCGGTTTTCAAGCGGTCACCAACGGCCGGTACGGAGCCCGGCCGCTACATTCGTGTGGCACCGGCTAATAGCCGGTGTGCTCCGGCCGGTACGGAGCCCGGCCGCTACACGCGCAGCACCGTGCTGATCAGCTTGCCGACCGAATCGTCCTGCAAGGTGATCATCCGGGCATTGAGCTGATAGGCGTGCGATGCTTCCATCATGTTCACCAGCTCGCTCAGCGGCTGGGTGCCCGAGCTCTCCACGCAGCCCGCTTGCACCAGCGCGGCCGCGGGCATGAGCTCGTCATCCGGAGCCGCGAAACGCGCGGCGCCCACTTTCCGCAGCGCGGCATAGTTCTTCACGTCGGCCAAGCCCAGTTCGCCGACGAGCGCGCCGTCCTGTTCAATCCGACCGCCGGAATCAATGCTCGGCTGTCCGCCCCGCGGGTTGAGGTGAATCGGCACGCCACCGACACCCAGCACCGGTGCCCCGTCGCTCGCGGCGACCAGTTGACCGCCGGCGTCGAGCAGCAGCCGCCCGTCGCGGGTCAACACGCGCTGACCGTTCGCCGCGACCATCAAGAAACCCGGTCCGTCGAGCGCCACGTCCTGCCAGTTGCCCGTCGCCGACTTCGGCGCGGCGCTGAAATCCGTCTGGGTTCGTCCCAGCCACAGCCCGCCGGAAAGACCGGCGAGGTTCGGGGCACTCGGTCCGCGCCGCACGCCCGCCAGCGCCGCCGGCAGGCGTTCTGCAAAAGTGGCGATATCGCGTTTGAACCCCGTCGTGTCGGCGTTGGCGATGTTGTTGGCCAACACCGCCTGGCGGTATTCGCTGGTCAGCATTCCGGCGGCGGACTGGTACAGCCCATAGATCATGGCTTGACCTCCGTGCAATCTGGAGCCGGGACGACAGGTGCTGCCACGGACTTTCGGCAGGCGTACTCCGCCGTGAGCCGGCGCCACGCCTCGGCCAGCACCCGCCGTCCCAAATGGCTCCAGTCCCCGGGCGAATGGCCGCGGTCCGACGCAGAGGTGTGCTCCTCGGGCACGGGACCGTCGAACGTGCCGCACAGCGACGCAGTCGGCTCACTGATTGGAAGCTGTCGTTGCACGTCGCGACTCCTTCGCCAGGGTGTGCCCCGCGCGGCGCGTCCTTGCACGCGTCACGTGGCACGCCCAGACCTGGATGGCAGCGGGCGTGCCAGACGCGTGTGGACGGGTGTCCGCAAACTGCCCGGTGGCTGCGTAACACTTTGTCACACAGGCCGTTAACTGCGAGAGCGAAGCTCACGCTGCAACGGATCGGCTGGGACGGCGCGGGCCACCGCCACGCAGTCCTTGCGCCGCAACGGCACCAATTACCCCCTTGCGAATAGGCGGCGCATAAGGCGCCGGGCTACTACGAAAATACCGGCTTTGAGGCCGACGTCAGGCCGCCGGCTGCAGCGGCTCCAGGCTCACTTTGTAGCCGAGTGATTGAAGTCTGCTCACGAGTCGCGCCTTCACATGCCGTTGGTTGCGTCGGTCGAAGTAGCCTGGTCCGCCATCAGTTCCGCCATTCCCGGAAGTGCAATTGTCGTGTTCATGAGCGACAACCTACCACCCGCGTCAAGGCGAAAAATTCACAAGCGCTCTCGCCCGCACCTCGGGCGACCAAGATGGCCACCCCACCCATGCCCTGACAATTGTGAGGCGCTACACTACGCGCACAGCTCCTTATCGGACGTGTCGGCGACAACTACCGACACACCGACCCCGTGATATCGCAGCTCCGCGCGTGAATACTTCGCATGAAGGTACGGCCAGCGGGGCCGTAGCGCAATGTGGAAGGAGTTGGGACATGCGTACCTGGCTGATGGTTGTTGGTGGGTTGTCGGTGTGGACGGCGGTCGCAAACGCACAGGAAAGAACACGTGCAGCGCACCTGTGCGGCCACGCCAAGGTGGCTGCGTCTCGGCTCGCCGGGCCAGCGGGTGACGTCCCGGCCCCGCGGCTCGAGCGCTCGGCCGACACCGACGTGCTGCACTACTGGCTCGACATCGAGCTGAACCCGAGCACGCACTCGGTGTCTGGGTCCAACACCATGTCCGTGCGCAGCCAAACCGACAATTTGACCACTTTCGTCTTTCGGTTGCACAGCGACTACTTGATCGACGAACTACGCGTCGGGGGCGTGCCGGTGCCATGGACGCGGCTCGATACCGCGAACGTCGAAGTGACGCTGGATCGCCCGTACAACGTTGGCGAGGTCTTCGAGTTATACGTGCAGTATGGCGGTCAGCCGCCGACATTTCAGGGTCGCAGCGCACTCACCTTTCGCACGCGTAACGGCGCCGCGGAGGCTTACACGTTCAGCGAGCCGTGGTTCGCGTTCGGGTGGTGGCCCGCCAAGGACGACCTGACCGACAAAACGACCGCCGACTTGTGGTTTACGGTGCCGGCCGGCATGGTGGTCGGCTCGAACGGCCTGCTGCAAGGCGTGGACAATCTCGCCGGCGACCGGCTGCGGTATCGCTGGCGCTCGACCTACCCGGCAGCGGACTATCTCTACTCCCTCGTGGCGACGAACTTCCATGTTTTCGGCGGCACCTGGACCTATGGCGACTACAGTATGCCGCTCCAGTTCTTCATCTACCCCGAGGACGATACGCCCCAAAACCAGCAGGGTTGGCTGGATATAGGCGTCGCACTGACAACGTTCAGCGATATGTTTGGCGTGTATCCGTTCGTGAATGAGAAATACGGGATGGGTGAGTGGCCCGTGGGTGGCGCCATGGAGCACCAGACGCTAACGAGCATATTCGGGTTTTTCAGCCTGAATTGGATCGTCGTGCACGAACTTGCGCATCAGTGGTGGGGCGACAACGTCACCTGCGCTACGTGGCACGACACCTGGCTCAACGAGGGTTTCGCCACGTACTGCGAAGCCCTCTGGTATGAGAACATGCCCGGCAGTCCGGGCGAGCCCTGGTTGCACATGTACATGTCGTATATCCGGCCAAGTAACCAGGCCGGCACGGTCTATTGCTACGACATCACCGATCCCTACGCCATGTTTTCGGAAGCTGCCTACCTTAAGGGCGCGTGGGTCCTGCACATGCTGCGCCACGTTGTCGGCGACGCGGACTTCTACGCGATTCTGGCGGCCTATCGCGCCGCCTACCAGGGTTCCTCGGCAACCACCGACGATTTCCGTGCCGTATGCGAGTCCGTCACCGGTCGCGATCTATTCTGGTTTTTCGCCCAGTGGGTCTATAGCGACGTAATTCCGAACTACAACTATGGCTGGCGGCAGCTCGTCCTCGACGAGCGACGCTACGTCGAACTCATGATTCAGCACGATGAGTGGCCGACAACCATCATGCCGATCGATATCCAGATCACCCAGGGCGCCAATTCGACCACGTACGTCGTTTGGAACGACTCCGGTTATGAGCACTTCCTCATCCCCGTCAACAGCGACAGCGTCGCTAGCCTGGCATTCGATCCCACACCCTGGATTTTGTGCAGCGTGTCGCAGAACGACTTCGTCGACGGTCCACCGAAGATCGTGACGATGAGTCCCGACCCCAACGCCACGCTGCCCGCGGCCGAAGTTGCGGCGCTCGAAGTCGTGTTCCAGGAGCCGGTGCTCGCGCAGGCAAGCGATTTCACGCTTGTCGGTACGCGCGGCGGACCGGTCGCGTTCGACTACGCCTACAACCCCGACCGCCACGCCGTCACGTTGACGCCCGCCGCGCCACTGGCGACGGACACCTATACGCTGACCGTTACAGACACAATTGTGGAGCCGACGTACAGCCAGCCGCTCGACGGCGAGTTGGTCAAGCCGGACAGCCCGAACCCCTTGCCCAGCGGGGACGGCGTCGCGGGCGGTTCCGCAGTCGCACAGTTCTTTCTGACCCGCGCGGGCGACCTCAACTGCAACGGGGTGGTGAATTTCGACGATATCGACCCGTTCGTGCTAGCCTTGAGCGACCCGGCGGGCTACGGGGCTCAATTCACCGGCTGTCCACTGGCCAACGCTGACGCCAACGCCGACGGCAACGTGAATTTCGACGATATAAGTCCGTTCGTGGCAATCTTGAGCGGCACGTAACCGATCGCGCCGCCTTATCGGACTTGGTCGGCGACAATTAGCAACGCGCCCGCCTGAGTGCCGCCGGTTTGCCGTATACTGCGCATTGAAGGAGCGGCCGGTGGAGCCGTTAGGCTGGACCTACAGGAGTTGGGCCATGCGCACCTGGCTGATGGTTGTCGGTGGGTTGTCGGTGTGGGCGGCGGTCGCAAACGGACAGGAACAGGGTTTTCCGCCGCAGACTTGTGCACACTCGAAGATGGCCGCAGCTAAGGCGTACGCGGGTCTTTCAACGAGGGACGGCGTGCCCGCACCGCGGCTGGACCGCTCCGCCGACACCGACGTGCAGCACTACTGGCTGGACCTCGACGTGAATCCCAGCACCGTGTGGATCAGCGGGTCGAACACCATGACCGTGCGGAGTTGCGTGGACGACCTGACCACGTTCATCTTCCGGCTCCAAAGCAACTTCACCATGAGCGCGGTGCTCGTCGGCAGCACGCCCGTCGCGTGGACGCGGCTCGACGTCGCAAACGTCCAGGTGTCGCTGGATCGGCCGTACAACGCCGACGAGGTGTTCACGTTGTACGTCGCTTACAGCGGCCACCCGCAACAGAACCAGGGGCTCGGCAGCATCACGTTTCGAGACCGCTACGATGCGCCCGAGGTTTTCACGCTCAGCGAGCCGTGGCTGTCCTACACGTGGTGGCCGGGCAAGGACGCTTTGACGGACAAAACGACCGCCGACCTGTGGTTCACGGTGCCGAACACCATGGTGGTCGGCTCGAACGGCCTGTTGCAGGGTGTCGACACGATCCCGCCGAACAAGCTGCGCTATCGTTGGCTGTCCACTTATCCTGCGGCCGACTATCTGTACTCCATTGCCGCCACGAACTACCACGAGTTCAACGACACGTGGACCTACGGCGAGCACAGCATGCCGCTCCAGTTCTTCATCTATCCCGAACACGACACGCCGGCGAACCGGCAGGACTGGCTCCTGGTGCGCACCGCGCTGACGACCTACAGCGACCTTTTTGGCCTCTACCCGTTCATCAACGAGAAGTACGGCATGGCCGAGTTCGGCTGGGGGGGCGGCATGGAGCACCAGACGCTGACCAGCATCATCGGGTCCTTCGGCTGGGAATCCGGCTACGTCCACGAGCTGTCGCACCAATGGTGGGGCGACGACGTAACCTGCGCCACGTGGCACGACATTTGGCTCAACGAGGGCTTCGCCGTCTACAGCGAAGCGCTGTGGTATGAGCACAAACCGGGTAGCAGCGGCGAACCGGCGCTGCACCAAACCATGGCCCAACGCCGACCGTCGTTCGTTTTTGATACGGTCTACTGTTACGACATCAGCAGCGTGGCCCGCGTCTTTGACTACAACATGACGTACCTGAAAGCCGGCTGGGTAATGCACATGCTGCGGCATGTCGTCGGCGACACGAACTTCTACGCGATTTTGGCGGCCTATCGCGCCGCCTACGAGGGTTCATCCGCCACGACCGAGGATCTCCGCGCGGTCTGCGAAGCGGTCACCGGCCGCGACCTCGCCTGGTTTTTCGCCCAGTGGATCTACGACCAGGGTGCGCCGGCGTACGAAACGGCTTGGCGCCAGTTCGTGCTCGATGGCCAACGCTATGTCGAGCTGTACATCAGCCAGATACAGTCCAATTCGCCCCCCGTGTTCACCATGCCGGTCGACGTCCAGGTGACCCAGAGCGGCACCCCAACCATCTACGCGGTCTGGAATGACGCCACCTCGGAGCATCTGCTGTTCCCCGTCGCCGGCGGGAGCATTTCGAGCCTGTCGTTCGATCCCAAGCCGTGGATTCTGCGGACCAGCCGGACGACGATCGCGTGGGTCGAGGGCCCGCCGAAAATCGTGACGATGAACCCAGCCCCGAACGCAACGGCCCCCGCGGCGGGTGTTTTGTCGTTCGAAGTCGTGTTCCACAAACCGGTGGTGGCCGCGGCGAGCAATTTCTCGCTCGTTGGAGTACGCAGCGGCCCGGTGTCCGTGACCTACGCCTACAACGCGACCCGCAACGCCGTCACGTTGACCCCCGCCGGCGCGTTGGCGACGGACACCTACACGCTGACGGTCGCAGATACGATTGTGGACGTGGCGTCCGGACAAGCGCTCGACGGCGATCTAGTCAAACCCGACGGTCCGAACCCCCTGCCGAGTGGCGACGGGATTCCGGGCGACCCGGCCGTGGCGCAGTTCTTCCTGACGCGCGCGGGCGATCTCAACTGCGACGCCGTCGTGGATTTCGACGACATCAACCCCTTCGTGCTGGCCCTGAGTGACCCCGCAAGCTACGCCAACGAAGTCCCCGGCTGCCCGCTCGCCAACGCCGACGCTAACGGCGACGGCAGCGTCAACTTCGATGACATCAGTCCGTTTGTGGACCTGCTCGGCGCCCAGTAGCGCGGCATCCGGCGTCGCGTCTACAATGCCGCGATGCTCGCCCGCGTGCGGATTGTCCTTGTTTCCCCGAGCGGCCCGGCCAACGTCGGGGCCGTGTGCCGCGCAATGGCCAACCTGGGGCTGTCCGACCTGGTGATCGTCGCGCCACGCTGCGATGTACACGCGGAAGCCGCCGTCGCGTACGCCGCCCACGCCCGCGCCGTGCTCGACAGCGCCCGCATGGTCAGCGACATCCCCGCGGCCCTGGCGGACTGCGTCCGCTCCTACGCCACTTCGTCAAAACTCGGCCTGTACCGGCGGCAGGCCGCGATTACGCCCGTTGAAGCGGCGGCGGAGGCCGTGCGCGTCGCCGCGGGTGGTCCGGTCGCGTTCGTCTTCGGCCGCGAAGACTACGGTCTGAAGACCGAGGAACTGCTGCACTTCGACCGCATCGTGTCGATCCCCGCAGACGAATCTTACCCGGTGCTCAACCTGGCCGCCGCGGCGACCGTGGTCTGCTACGAGCTACGCCGGGCGTGGCTGGCCCTGGAAAGCAAGCCCGCCCTGCCGCTGACCATCGCTCCCGGCCTGGCAACCGCCGAGCAGAAAGAGATCATGTTCGCCCGGCTGTTCGACGCGCTCGACCAGGTCGGTTTTTTCTTTGGGCAGAACCCCGACCACCTCAAGTACGCGCTGCGGCACTTGTTCGGGCGGCTCGACCTGAATGTCAATGAGGCGGATATTCTGATCGGCCTGGCACGGCAGATTCGGTGGTATGTCGATCAGCATCCGCGGAATGAAGCGACGGAGCCGTAGGGTGGGCATTGCCCGCCAATTCGGGCGGAGCGCTCCAACCGGGTGCCGCGCTCAAGGCGGATTGGTGGGCAGTGCCCACCCTACCGATGAAATCGCTGGTCGCCACAGTCGCGTGCTGCATCAGCATGTTCGGGAAAAGTGCGAAGATCAGCAGCAAGAAGCCGCACAGCAGTGCGCCGATCTGCTGCGCCTCGCCCGGCACCGCCCGGGCCGGGTGCTCATTTTCGTGGAGCAGTACGGCGGCAATCACGCGCAGATAGTACGCCGCCGCCAGGGCCGAATTCAGCACGCCGATGATGACGAGCGCGATCATGGCGGTGTCGCGGCCGTCGCTCGACGCCAGACCCGCACCGGTGAGCGCGCTGCCGAACAGGCTGAGCTTGCCCCAGAAACCCGGCGTCGGCGGCAGGCCCATCAGCGTGAACATCGCCAGCACGAGCAGCAGCGCCAAGCCCGGCGTGCGACGGACGAGTCCCGCCACGTCCCGCAGAGTCTCGCACGGCTCGTCGCGCACCCGCAGCAGCGCGAGGACGGCAAAGGCGCCGAGATTGGCGAGCCCGTAGATCACCATGTAGTACAGCACCGCCGCCACGCCGTTGCCGAAGATGCCGACGCCTTCGGTCGCGACCGCTTTTCCCGCGAGCGGCCCCGCCAGGACTCCGACGAGCATGTACCCCGCGTGCGCGATGCCGGAGTAGCCCAGCAGCCGCTTGATGTTGCTCTGTCGCAGGGCCAGCAGGTTGCCGACGCACATGCTGAAAACCGCGACGAACCAGAGCAGCCAGAAGACGGCATTCTCGCCGCTGTCCCAGTGCCCGGTCAGCATCACGAGCTTGCAAATCGCGACGAAACCAGCCAGTTTCGGCACAAAACCCAGCAGCCCGGCGACCGGGCTGGCCGCCCCCTGATACACATCCGCGACGTAGAAGTGCAGCGGGACGGCGGCGATCTTGAACAGCAGGCCGCCAATCGCGAGGACAATGCCGAGCGTGGCGAGCCCGAACCGCAGCGTGTGTGGCGACGCCAGGGCGCTGGTGATCTTGTCCACCATCCCGACGCTGAGCAGCACGCCGTCGGCGTTATAACTGCTGGCGAGTTGGGCCGTGCCGCCGACGCCATAAAGGAAGCTGAAGCCGTAGGCGATGAGTGCCGCGGACAGGGCGCCGAGGAAAAAGTACTTGGTACCGGCCTCGAGGGCGCGGGGACTGCCGCGGCTGAGCACGACCAGGATGTAGGTGGGAATGCTGACGAGTTCGAGCGCGAGGAATAGGATCAGCAGGTTGTTCGCCGCTCCGACGAGCAGCAGGCCGCACAGCGAGAACAGCAGCAGCGCGAGAAATTCTCCACGCTCGCCGACGCGGGCCTGCGACCAGTTTACGAGCGTGAGCAGAATGCCCAGTTCGAGACCGCTGATGCGTACAAACTGGGCCAGTGGGCCATAGAGCAGCCCATTCCCCGCCGCGGCGCGCTCCGGACTGAAGATCACCAGGGCGAGCGCCGCCGCCAACGAAACCAGCGTGACGCCCGGCCCCACGTTTCGCCGCGCGGAATGACCGAGCAGCAGCACCGCGCACCCCGCGGCGAGCAGGATGAGCTCGGGGAGGACCGCGCAGAACGGGATGGGAGGCGTCGGAATCATGGCGCACCTCCCGCGACCGCAGCCGCCAGTGCGCTCGCCTCCTGCACGCGTGCCAGCACCTGCGTTTGCAGCGCCGGATCGAGCGTGTCCGTCACCAGCCGCGGGGCGATGCCGAGCACAACCACGAGAATCGCAATCGGTGTCAGGATCGCGATTTCCCGCAGCGTCAGGTCGCGTTTCAAACCCGCCGAAAGATCGGGCGTTCCCGCGGGCTCTTTGACCGGACCGAACAGCAGCTTCCCGGTGGCGTACAGCATGTAAACCGCCCCGAGCAGAATTCCCGTGGCGCCGAGCGCGCCGTACCAGCGGCCGAGCACCTCAGAATTGAACGCCGCCAGCAAGACGGCGAACTCGCTGACGAAGCCGTTGAGGCCCGGCAGACCGATGCTCGATAGCACAAACAGCACAAAGAAGAACGCGAGGATGGGCATTTGCCGCGCGAGACCGCCAAGCGCATCGAGATCGCGCGTGTGATAGCGCTCGTAGAGCATGCCGACGACGAGGAACAGGGCGCCGGTGCTCAGGCCGTGATTGACCATGTAAAGAACCGAGCCGCTCAGCCCGACGGGCACGAGACTGAACATGCCCAACATGCAGAACGCGAGGTGCGAGACGGACGAGTACGCGACCAGCTTCTTCACGTCGCGCTGTACCCAACAGCACAGCGCACCATAGATGATCCCGGCGACCGCCAGGCCGCCCATGACGCGCGCCCATTCCAGCGTGCCCGCCGGCACCATCGGCAGACTGAACCGCAGAAAGCCGTAGGTGCCCAGTTTCAGCAGGACACCCGCCAGGAGCACGCTGCCCGCGGTCGGCGCCTCGGTATGGGCCAGCGGCAGCCAGGTGTGCAGCGGGAAAAGCGGCACTTTGATCGCGAAGCCCGCGAAAAACGCGAGGAATAGCAGCGATTGCTCGGCCGTGGTGAGCTGCTTGAGGCTCAAGGCCGACAGCCGCAGGAGATCGAAGTCGATGACACTGCAGTGGTCGATCTGGGCGGCGCGCAGCGCCAGGTAGAGGATGCCCGCGAAAGTGAGCACGCTGCCGGTGAAGGTGAAGAGGAAGAACTTGTTGGCCGCGTAGCGCCGCTCGGGCCCGCCCCACACGCCGATCAGAAAATAGAGCGGCACGAGCGTGAACTCGAAGAAGACGTAGAACAGCAATAGGTCGCGGGCGGCGAAAACGCCGAACATGCCCGTCGTCAGAGCCAGGAGCCAGGCGTAATACTCGCGCTGCCGTTTGCGGATCGCGGTGAAACTGCACCAGATCGAGAGCGGCACGAGCAGGGCCGTGAGCGCGATGAGCGGCATGCTGATGGCATCCAGGCCGACGTGGAAGCGTAGCACAAAGCCGTTAGTCAGTGTGGTGGCGGCCTCGCTGGTGCCATCGCGGTTGCCGACGGCGATCCAGTCGGCCTTGAGCTCACCGACGAGCGCCCCCGCACCGCGGTCCCCCATCGCCGCGGGCAGGCGCGGCCAGAGCCAAGCACCCGCGAACAGCACGACGCACCCAACCGCGAGCGCCAACTTCGGCGCCAGCGACTCCCGCCGCTCGGGCAGCGTCCAAACAAGCACCGCCGCGACGAGCGGGAGGAAGATCAGCAAGTTGAGGGCCAGAACGTCCATCGTCTTGTAGGGTGGGCATCGCCCACCAATTCCGTTCGGTGGGCAGTGCCCACCCTACGTCCACCAACTCCAAAGGACCAGAATCGCCACCAGACCAATCACCATGCTGAGCGCATACGCTTGCAACGCACCCCGCTGGAGGTAATGCAGCGCAAACCCCAAGCCGCGCGGCACGGCGGTCACGAGCCAGATCACGCCGTCGACGCCATAGTTGTCCGTGTTGAAAAACAGCCGTCCAAGCGCACGCAGCGGGCGGACGAACAGGGCGTCGTACACCTCGTCCACGAAGTACTTCGCGTGCCATAGCCGCCAGAGCCCGCCCAGGGCGCGGGCATCGGGGTCTGCCACAGGGGCGGCGCCGTACCGCAGCCACGCGAGGGCGATGCCGGCGAGCGCCACGCCCGCGGAGAGGTACAGCAACCACAACCCCCCGTGGCCGTGCTCAGGATGCCCGATCGTGCTATGGTGCAGAAAGTCGTGAATTAGGCCGTGCGGGCGGAAGATGGCGAGAAACGACTCGCTCGCCGGCCCGCCGAACGACACGCCCAGATAGCCCGCCAGCACCGCCCCACCCGCCAGCACCCACAACGGCCGAATCATCGTCGTGGACTCGTGCGGGTGTTCGCCCGCCTCCGCCGGCAGCCGCAACGGGCCGTGGAAACACAAGAAGAACATGCGAAACGTGTAGTAGGCGGTCAGGCCCGCGGTCGCGAGCATGATGATTCCAACCGCCGCGTGCCGCTCGAACGCGGCGTGGACAATCTCGTCCTTGCTCCAGAAGCCCGCCAGCAGCGGGAAGCCCGCCAACGCCAGGCAGCCGACCCACATCACCGCGTACGTCTGCGGCAGGACGTGCCGCAGGCCGCTGAACTTGCGCGCGTCAATAATCCCGCCCATCGCGTGCATGACGCTACCGGCCCCCAGGAACAGCAAAGCCTTGAACCACGCGTGCGTGAAGACGTGGAACACGGCCGAGTCGGGCACGCCGCAGCCCAGCCCGACAAACATGAACGCGAGCTGGCTGATCGTGGAATACGCCAGAATCCGCTTCAGGTCGTACTGCGCCATGGCCATCGTCGCCGTCAGCACGGCGCCGACCATGCCGACCGCGAGCACCACGTCGAGCGCCAGCGGCGACAGGCCGAAGATCGGCGTGCAGCGGGCCACCATGTAGACGCCCGCCGTGACCATCGTGGCCGCGTGAATCAAGGCCGACACCGGCGTCGGGCCTTCCATCGCATCCGGCAGCCACACGTGCAGCGGGAATTGGGCGCTCTTGCCGATGGCGCCGCAGAATAGCAGCAGGCTGACCAACGTGGCCTGCGACATACCGCCGATCTGCGCCGTCGCCAGATGCTGGGCGTACTTGAACACGACCGCGTAATCGAGCGGGTTTTCGCCGGGCTGCACGTACGGGCGCAGGAACCAATACAGCGAGAAAATACCGAGCGCGAAGCCGAAATCGCCGATCCGGTTGACGATGAACGCTTTTTTCGCGGCGGCGGCGGCCGCGGGTTTGCCGTAGTAGAAGCCGATGAGCAGGTAGCTGCACAGGCCAACAAGTTCCCAGCCGAGGTAAAGCAGAACGAAGTTGCCCGCGAGTACCAGCGTGATCATGGAGAACACGAACACGCCCAGGAACGCGAAGAACCGCTCGTAGCCGCGCTCGGGATGGCCGTGGTGGTCGCGCATGTACCCGACGGCGTAGAGCACGACCATGAGCGAGACCACGGTCACAAACAGGAGCATGACGCCGGTAAGACCGTCAAAATAGAAATTGACGGCGAGCCACTGATTGTGTTCGAGGCTGGCGGGCTGGCCGAGGCTGATCCAGTTGTAGACCGAATAAACGAATCCGCCGGCGTGAGTTTCTGGGGCCGCCGCGTACTGGCGCTGGAGGTCGAAGAAGAGCGTGACGGCAAGCGCGGCCGACACGAGGACACCCAGCACGACGGGCCAGTGCGCCCGCTCGGGTTTTACCCGCAGCGCGATCCACAACCCCACCAGGAGCGCGCCAAACAGCGGCCACAGCGGGAGCGTGGCGTACAATCCGGCCGGCAAGATGGATGTTGCTGCGGTCATCGCCTGCACAGCCCTGCGTGCCTATTCATCTCGTAGCGTCGTCCACGCGCCCGCATCCAACGTCCCACGATGGCGGTACAGCAGGACGACCAGGGCCAGCCCGAGGGCCGCCTCCGCCGCCGCCACCGCGATCAGAAAAAGCGAAAACACCTGTCCATCAAAGGTCGGCGGACCTTCCAGCGGATACCGCCCGAACGCCACCAGGTTCAGAATGATGCCCTGGAACATCATCTCCGTACACAAGAAGATGATGATGAGATTGCGGCGGGTCACAAAGCCCACCAAGCCGAGGGCGAAGAGCAGCGCGCCGACCAGTAGGTGCGCGGCGAGCATCAGGCACCCCCCGCAGACGATTTTGGAATTCGGATTTCGGGTTTTGGATTGGGCGGCAGCACACGGCGCCGCTTATCCGAGCCGCTCGCGCGAGCGAGCGGTGGAAGTCCGCAGGCTGGCAACCGCGAGCTTGCGCTCGCGGCTCGGACGGAGCAGCTCCGCCAATCCAAAATCCAAAATCCAAAATCCAAAATCACGTCTCCGTCAGTCTTCGCCCTCATCCGCGGTCGCCGCCGGCCGCCGGGCGATGGCGATCGCTCCGACGAGCGCCGCGAGGAGCAATACGCCGACGATCTCCAGGCCCACGACGTAATGCGTCAGCAGCGGGGTGGCGACATTCAGAATCGCATCACCCCCGACCCGCGGGAGCACGGCGGCCTGCTCAGACGCCGGACGGCGGTACACGTACGCCGCCACCTGCGTCAGGAGCACGAATCCCGCCAGACAGCCCCAGAGCGGCTCACGTGAACGCGTGTCATAGGGCGCCGGGCGCGCCTGTTGCGCCAACATGATGACGAACAGGTAGGTGACCAGAATCGCCCCGGCATACACGATCAGCAGCGCGCCGAAGACGAACTCCGCCTGCATCCGCACGAGCAGAATCGAGACCGCCACGACGAGCAGAACAAAATACAGCGCGCTGTAGACCGGCTTGCGGTGGGTGACGACGCGCAGCGCCGCCAGCAGCGCGACCAGCGAACAACCGGCGAACAACGCCTGCCCCGGCTCACCCGCAAGCTGCTGCGTCAGACCCGCCACGAGCAGTGCCGCGCCGATGGCCAATACGAGCAGCCCCAGGCGCGACAGGTCCGCGCGCCCGCCGGGTAGCGCCAGGAAGAGCCCGACGGCACCGAGGACCAGCATCAAGATCAGCAGTATCGGCATGCCCTTCGAATTCCACTCGCGACCGGGCCGGTCTTTTACCCGATTCGGCCACGCCGGGCCAGTGTGGGGTGGGTCTTGTCCACCCTGGCTACACCTTCCGCTCCACGTTCGGCTGCGCCACCGCGCGCGGCTGGCCGCCGGTCAGGCCGTAGTCGGTCACGGCCGGGTTCTTCCGCGGCTTGACGGCCTTGGTCTCCTCAAACACTTGCAGCAACTTGGCCTTGTCGAAGATCAGCTCCGCGCGCGTGCGGCCGACCAGCTCGTAGTTCGGCGTCAGCTTGATCGCGTCGACCGGACAGGCTTCCTCGCACATGCCGCAGTAGATGCACCGCAGCTCGTCGATCTCGAACTTGACCGGGTATTTCTCGCGGTCCGGCCACGGCGACTCGCCCGCCTCGATGTGGATGCAGTGGGCCGGGCACGCCGTGCTGCACATGAAGCACGCGACACACGCCACCCGGCCGTCGGGGTCCTTGTTGAGACGATGCACGCCGCGGTAGGTCGCCAGGCGCAACTCTCCACGGCCCTCGCGCGTGTCCTCCGGGTACTGGCAAACGGTCTCTTGCCGCCGACCGAGGTCGAACATGTGCCGCAGCGTCGTGCCCATCCCATCGAGAATCTGCGGCAGGTACAGCCGCTCGGCGGCGGTCAGGCGCGGTTCCTGTAAGACGAGGACGTCCTCTTCCTTCATCGAAAACAGCCTCCAAGAATGCAAAATGCGAAATGCAGAATGCAGAAACGCTCCGCCGCTGCGAGCGCTTCCCGGATGTGGAGAGCTTTCTGCCTTCTGCCTGCTTCATACTGCATTTTCCGCATCCTACGCCGGCTCCACGTGAATGTCCGGCAAGTCATCCTGTCGCCCGGTGACGGTTCGGCCGGAGCGGGCGGCCGTCCAGAGCATCCCGAGCAGCGCAACCAGGTTCAGGCCGAGGCACGCCCACCACGTTCGCTGCAAACCGAGGACCGTCAACGTGGCGGTGCCCGCAACGAGCGCGATGCCGACCGGAACCAGCGACAGCCAGGCAATCCGCATGAGTTGATCAAACCGGAAGCGCGGAATCGTCCAGCGCACGAGCATGAACAGGCCGATGCACACGGCGACCTTGGCCAGGTACGCACCCAGCTTGATCAGTAGCGCCCACCAGGCGGTGCTATCCGCCAGCCAGGACGAAAACGGCAACGGTGCCCAGCCGCCGCAGAATAGCGCGACCAGCACCGCACTCCCCGTGATCATATGCGCGTATTCGGCGAGGAAAAACAGGGCGAATTTCATCGAGCTGTATTCGGTGTGGAAGCCGCCGACCAGCTCCTGCTCGGCCTCGGCGAGGTCAAACGGCACGCGGTTGGCCTCGGCGAAGCTGCTCACGAGGATGAGCAGAAACGGCAAGGGGTGCAAAAACACGTACCACATGCCGGACTGCGCCTGCTGCCGAACCACTTCCTCCAGCCGCAAGCTGCCACTGGTAAGCAGCAGACACAACAAACCCAGGCCGAGCGGCAGTTCGTAGCTGATCATCTGTGCGGCCGCCCGCACCCCGCCGTAGAACGCGTACTTGTTGTTGCTCGCATAGCCGGCGAGCACGACGCCATAGACGCCGAGCGACGCGACGGCGAGCACGTAAAGTACGCCGATGTCGAGGCTGGCGACTTGCGTGCTGACGAGCGTGTCCGGCGCCCACGGCCAGCGGACCTCGCCGGCCCAGGGGATCACCGCGAAGCCGCTGAGGGAAATAATAAGCGCCATCGCCGGCGCCAGCAGAAAAAGCGGCTTGTCGACCTGGGTGGGGATGATGTCCTCTTTGAGCAGAAATTTCAGCCCATCAGCCAGCGGCTGGAGCAGCCCCCAGAAGCCCACGCGATTGGGTCCGAAGCGGTCCTGCGTGAACCCAGCAATTTTCCGTTCGGCCAGGATGCAGATGGCCGTGCTGCTGAGAATCAGGTTCAGCATAATCGCCATCACGAGGATGGGGAACCAGAAGGGGTCAGCGAGCAGCCCCTTGTAGAGCGGGAACAACAGCCACAAGGCGAGCGCCAGCGCTCCGGCGAGCACCGCACCCGCACCGAAGATCAGCCACGGGCTGCGGAGGATGCGTTCAACGCGAAAGACGACCGGATCTTGCATCAGCAAATCTCACACGTGGCGAATGCAGCCATGTAGGGTGGGCACTGCCCACCATTAAATCGCGTCTCGCACCGGCGCTTCAGCTTCGCCGATGGTGGGCGGTGCCCACCCTACGATTAATGCGCATGTTCCGGCAACTCACGCGGCACAAAAACGTCTGCCAACTCCGGCACATCGGCCGCCAGCATTTCCCGGATCTTCGCGGCGCGGAAG
The DNA here is from genome assembly GCA_020058145.1 of Phycisphaerae bacterium. Classification (GTDB taxonomy): domain Bacteria; phylum Planctomycetota; class Phycisphaerae; order UBA1845; family Fen-1342; genus JAGVEP01. The sequence goes on from JAGVEP010000369.1 coordinate 18,346, forward strand.
AGACCGGTCATTCCAGCAAGTTCGTAGAAGAACTGCCCATCGGCCTTCACGCCTTCGAGCGGCGGAATAGCCCGCTCGAAGGGCTGGAGCAGTCCGTCGCAGTTCATGAACGTACCCTCGCGCTCGGCCCACGTGGCGCCGGGAATCTGCACGTCCGCCCGCTCATCGAGAGCAGTCGGGAACAAGTCGTGTACGACGCTGAACTCAATCTTGGCGAGCGCATTCTGCACGTCCGGCGTGACCCACGCTGCGGGGTAGCCGCCCGTGATGTACGCCGCCTTGAAGCGACCCTCGATCGCTTGCCCCAGGAAGCCGCGAAAATCGAGCCAGGGGCCGCCAAAGTGTCGCAGAATCGTCTGGACGCCGCGGCGGTTGGGGCATTTCTCCGCCTTGATAACAAAGCCCTTGGGAAACGTCTGATCCGCGCCGGCGGTGGGCACGTACCCGAGCGCCAGCGTCGCCTGCGGAGCCACCTCGCGGATGAACTTCGCCAGCAGCCAAGCCTCCTCGCAGCTCAGCATCGGGCTGAGCACCGCCGCCACGCCCGCGCCACCATCGCCTTCGGCCGCGGCGGCGAAACTCGTACGCACGATGTCCGGCAGCGCCTCCCAAGGCTCCGGCCGCAAGCCGCCGCCAACGCGGACGCGTGGCGTGCGCAGCCGATCCTCGCGCTGGACGTATTTCCAGCCGAAACGCGCCTCGTCGCTAAGCCACCATTCGTTGACCCGCTCGTTGTAGCGCGGCCGCAGGCGATGGATACCCTGCTCGTTGTAGTCAATCCAGATCGTCTGTCCACGGCTGTCGGCGGGGCTGACGGATTTGGCGGAGTTGAGCAGCCAGACGCGTTGTTTGAACAGAAAGTCCTTGTCGAGCAGTGCGCCGACCGGGCAAAGGTCAACCACATTGCCCTGCAGGGGGTTATCGAGCGGCCGGCCGGGAAACACGTCGATTTCGCCGCGACTGCCACGGTTGACGACCGCGAGCTCGCCGGTGCCCGCGATCTCGCTGCAAAAACGCACGCAACGTGTACAGAGCACGCAGCGGTCCTGATACAGCAGCGTGTGCGGCCCGATGTCTTTTTTCGGGTTCTTCTGCTTGTCCTCGATCATGCGCGACGACGACGTGCCGAACTGCTCGGAATAATCCTGGAGGTAGCACTCGCCGGCCTTGTCGCAGACCGGGCAATCCAGCGGGTGGTTGAGCAGATAGTACTCCATCACATGCTGCTGGTTGTCCCACACGGGCGGTGATGTGAAGCGAACTTCCAGGCCGTCCTTGACGGGTGTCTGGCACGACGGGAACAGCCTGGGCACCCACGTCATTTGCCCGGTTTTCGCGTCGGGCATCTGCATTTCCATCAGGCACAGCCGGCAGCTCGCCACGATCGAAAGGCCGGGGTGGTAGCAGTAGTGCGGGATGTTCCACCCCGCCTCCAGGGCGGCCTGGAGCACGGAGATGTCCGAGCGGGATTCGATCGTTCGGCCGTCAATGATGATGTTCGGCATAACTGCGCTACATTCGTGTGGCACCGGCTAATAGCCGGTGTCCTACGGCCGACACGGGGGTCGGCCGCTACATTGCTGTGGCACCGGCTAATAGCCGGTGTCCTACGGCCGACAC
>JAGVEP010000389.1 GCA_020058145.1 Phycisphaerae bacterium
CTATTTCTCAGCTATTTTCCGAGATGCGCCACGCCGCCGGCAGCGACGCCGATCACAACCAGTTGCTGTTATTCAAGTTATGACCGGACAGTACTGATTTCAGATTTTGGATTTGGCCGGAAATCCGTCGGATACGCGAAAATCCAAAATCCAAAATCTAAAATCCAAAATCGCTACAGCAGGCTCCGCAGCGTCTTCACCACGAAATCCACGTCCCCTTCGCTCAGGTTGTTGAAGAACGGCAGCGCGATCGTCCGCTCCGAGAGGGCTTCCGTGATTGGAAAATCGCCGGGCTGGTAGCCGAACCGCTCGCGGTAGAACGGCTGGAAGTGAATGCAGGGGAAATACACGTTGCAGCCGATGCCCGCAGCACGCAGCTTCTCAAGCAGCCGCTCACGGTGCCCCGCGGGATAGTCGTCGCCCAGACGGACGACGAACACGAACCAGCTAATGGTCGTGCCCGTCGGGATGCGCTGCATACTGAGGCGCTTCTCGCCCGCGAGTCGCTCCTGGTACCACTTCGCGACGCGATTGCGCTTGGCGAGGATTTCATCCAGGCGGCGCATCTGCTGCGTGCCGATCGCGGCCTGGATGTCGTTCATGCGGTAGTTGTAGCCCAGCCGCGGATGCGCCAGCCAACCGCCCTCGGGGTCGCGGCCCTGGTTCCGCAGCGAGCGGACCATGAATGCAATCCGGTCGTCGTTGGTGACGACCATCCCGCCCTCGCCGGTGGTCATCTGCTTGTTGGGATAGAAGCCGAACACGCCAGCTTCCCCCAGCGTACCTGCCGGCCGGCCCTGGTACGTCGCCCCGAGCGCTTCGCACGAGTCTTCCAGCACACGCAGGTGGTGTTTCCGGGCCAGTGCCCAGATCGCGTCCATGTCCGGCGGCACGCCGAAGACGTCCACCGGCAGAATGGCCTTCGTTCGCGGCGTGATGGCGGCGGCGATGCAGGCGGCGTCGAGGTTCCACGTCTGCGAATCGATGTCCACGAAGACTGGCTTGCCGCCATCGAACATGAGGCTGTTACTCGACGCGATGAACGAGAACGGCGTCGTGATCACCTCGTCGCCCGGGCCGATGTCCAAGGCGTGCCAGCACATGTGCAGCCCCGCTGTGCCGCTGCTGCACGCGATGGCGTGTTTGACACCCAGGCGCTGGGTGAATTCGCCCTCAAACTCGGGAATCCGCGGCCCCAGGCTCAGCCGCTCCGACCGCAAAACCGCGACGGCGGCGTTGATCTCGGCGTCCGTGATATCTTGTCCCGACAGGGGAATCTCACGCTTCACGGCGGCCTCCAAATCCGACAACCGGGCCAGCCACACCGGGCAAAGGGTCCGGGGTTCATTTTCCCAGAGGCCTACTGGCGTCCGGTGCGAATCAATCCAAAATCCAAAATCCAAAATCCAAAATCAGGCCAGGGGCCGGTATCATATCGACCAACGATGACTTCGCCTCGCGACGAGCGCTGGCTGCCGAACTTCTGCCGAGCGTGCCGATACTTGGGCTCGCATCGGCGGTCGCTTGTTATCGGACTCATCGCCGCCGCCGGCGTCAGCCTGTTCTACACCGTCAGCGTTTCCAGCATCGTTCCGGTCCTGAAGATCATCTTCGCCGAGCATGAATCGCTCGTCGACTGGCTGCACCGCGCCGAAACCCAACGTCGGCTCGGAATCGTCGCTCCCGCTGACCTCCCGGACGATCCCCACGGACTCGCGGTCCTCGATGTTCGGCCGGCGTCACTCAATGCGGGCGTTCTGCGGCCCGGGGATCGGATTGTGTTCGTCCCAGCGCTCGAGCCGGACGCCACCGCGATTGACAGCGAGCCGGGCGCGTTCGCTATCGCACAGCGCCTGGCCGCCTGCACCACAACCAGCCTCGCCGGCGTCCGCCTCGTCGCCGTCGACAACTCCGCACGTACCGTCACGTTGAAGCTCCAGCCGCACGGCGCGTGGTGGCAGCCGGTCTATCGGGCCGCTCACGCGCTGCCGACCGGCGAAGATCCGGCGGCGCGCTTGAGCACGCTCGTCTGGGTGATGGCGCTCGTCGTCCTCATATCTACGCTGGGTGGGGTCTGCCGGTTCATCAACGAGGGCTTTGTGGCGCTGGCGGTGCAGCGCGCCATGCACGACCTGCGCACCCGCCTCGCCGACCACACCATGCGCCTCCCCATGCAGTGGCACAGCATGCAGCCGGCCGGCGACACCTTGAGCCGCTTCGCGACCGACCTCAGTAAGGTCGAGGTCGGCATTTCCACCGTCTTCGGCAAGGTCATCCGCGAGCCGCTCAAAGCGGTCGGCGTGCTCTCGCTGGCGCTGCTGCTCGACTGGCACATGCTGGTCATCGGGTTGATCGGGCTGCCGGTCGGCGTCGTCTTCATTCGCCTGTTCGGGCGGCTCGTCAAGCGGGCACAGCGGCGGGCGTCGGAATCCTGGGGCCGGCTGCTGGACCATCTCGACGAACGCCTCGCGGGCATCCGGATCGTAAAAGCGTACAACATGCAGGCCGCCGAAAGCCGGCGTTTCGAGACCGAGGGCCGCGAGCTGACGCGCGCCCAGACGCAGATCGAATGGGTCGATGCCGCCAGCTCCCCTGTGCTCGAGATGCTCGCCTCGGTCGCGATCTCGGCCTTTGTCCTCTATGGCGGGACTCGCGTCTTTCATCAGGAGCTCGAGCCGCACCTGTTCTTTGGCGCCGTGATCTGCCTGGGCGGCATCTTTGACCCGCTGCGCAAGATGGGCAACGTCTACAACCGCCTGCAGGCCGCGGAAGCTTCGGCGCGGCGTTTGTTCGAGATCATGGACCTGCCCACGGAGGAAGCCTTGGCGCGGGGCGCTGTGGCGCTGGCGCCGCTGCAGAGCGAAATCGAGTTCGATAACGTGACGTTTGCGTATCCGACGAACCCCGAGCGGGCGGTGCTGGCCGACGTGACGCTCCGCGTGCGCAAAGGCCAGGTCGTCGCGCTGGTCGGCCCGAACGGGTCGGGAAAGACGACGCTGGTATCGCTGCTCCTGCGGTTCTTCGAACCCACACGCGGCAGGATTTGCATCGACGGACAGGACATCGCGGACGTGACCTTGGCCTCGCTGCGGGGCCAGATCGGCCTGGTGACCCAAGAGGCGGTTATTTTCTCCGACACCGTGCGGGGGAACATCGCCTATGGCGAGAACGGCACGCCGCAGGGGGCCGGGCTCGCGGTTCAAGCTGCTGCGGTCGAGCGCGCGGCCCAGCAGGCGCACATCGACGACTTCGTCCGCACGTTGCGCGTCGAGCACGACGGGCGAATTACCACCGGTTATGAGGCCCGGATCAACGCGCGGACGCTCTCCGGCGGACAACGCCAGCGGATCGTGATCGCCCGTGCGATGCTGCGCGACCCCCCGATCCTGATCCTGGACGAAGCGACGAGCCAGGTCGACAGCGAATCCGAACGGAAAATCCAGGAAGCCCTCGAGGACGTGATGCGCAACCGCACGACGATCATCATCGCGCATCGCTACAGCACGATCGCGCGGGCGGACCTCATCGTCGTGCTCAACGACGGCCGGCTAGTCGGCGTCGGCCGGCACGACGAGTTGCTGCGGAACTGCGATTTCTACGCCACGCTGGTGAAGACGCAGTTCGCGCACAGCACGTAGCGGCCCGCGCGGCCGTGTGCCACTGCTCTGTGAGCTTGCTGTTCCCCACATCTTTTGCTGGTAGAGTGCCGGGCGAAATCACCTGCGGTTGGCCCGGGAGTACGGAGACTTCAACGGGCCGATCGTTTTAGGA
>JAGVEP010000367.1 GCA_020058145.1 Phycisphaerae bacterium
AGGCGCTTGCTCGGAGACCGCCAAGTGAGGTATACAAGCATTAACACTGGCTGGGTTTGAGGCGCCTACACCTGGCTGGTTTTGGGGCGCCCCGTGACATGAATTGCGACTGCGTGATCAACGCAGCGGATCTCGCGTGCAACTGGTTTGTCTGCGACCCGCAACTTTGTTTTCTCAACTGGGACTGCAACGGGGACGGTGTTCTGGACTTCGCTGACCTCGACTGTTTGCAGCCGATTCTCACCGACCCAAACCACTATGGGCCCTGCGGACGTTGCCGCGGCGACGCCAACTGCGACGGCGTGCGCGATTTCGACGACATCAACCCGTTCGTGGCCGTGCTGAGCGGCGCGGTGCCATGCAGCTTCCAGAGTCTCGACGTCAATGGCGACGGCGTCATCAACTTCGACGACATCGGTCCCTTCGTGTCCAATCTGGGTCAACCGTGTACGACGCCGATCGGCTCGCTTTGGCTCGGGCCATTCTCAACGTGCGCCCAATGCTGCAAGGTCGACTGCAATGACCCGAACTACTCCGTCACGCACGCCGAGGTGGAGCTATGCGGGCAAGATCTCAACGGCGGGTGCGATTCGCACGTGGACCCGAACGATCCGAATAGCCCCGTTGACCCGAATGCCTGGGAAGATCTGGGTGTGCTCAGTGCGTCCTACCCGACGGGGATCTGCGGCACGCTCTGGGCCGACAATGGCCACCGCGACACCGACTGGTACCAATTCCGGTTTCCGATCGCGAGCACGCTCACGTGGGAACTGGAATCCGACCTGCCGGTGCTTTCCACGCCGGTCTTCGGCGAGGGCAGCCTAAGCCCACCGACGAGCGCGGCGAACTGCGGACCCGGCGCTCCGCTGTGGGGCTACTGGAGCACCCCGCGGTCCTTCGGCCCACCCCTGTGCGCGCCGGCGGGCAACAGCCCGACGGACCTGTTCCCTGGCTGCAGCGCGCCGTACTGGTGGGTCGTGCTGCCGGACGATGGCCAATCGCTCTACAACGGGTATCCGTGCTCGCTCGGATTTAACAACTATCGCCTGACGATCACGATCATGCCGGTCCTCTGCAGCCCGTGCTTGCAGACCGACCGGTCGGAAAACGAGCCCGCATGTGGACCGGGATATGTGGACACGTTCAATTCCGGCTGCGACAACACAGACGGCACGTTTCACAGCCAGCCGCAGATTGACCCAAACTTCTACTACTGCGGCAAGTCGGGCGTTTGGACCGATCCGAACGGCAACGGGAGGGCCGATTACGACTGGTGGAAGATCGTACTGACCGGCACGGTCAAGAAGCGGTTGCGGTTCGACATAAACTCTGCGTTCGACACACAGTGGGAACTGTACTCGGTGCCCGGCGACAACTGCGCGAACAAGGTCCGGCTCGATTACTATGAGTGTGGAGCCTGCGCGTCGAACGTCTCCGTCTTCACGCCCTGCCTGGACCCAAACAATGCGGTGTACTATGTGCGCTTCGTCCCGAACACCTGTGGGGACGTGGGCTGCGACGATTCAAGCATGAACCGCTACCGGTTTCAGTACTCGATCGTGACCGAAGCACCGGCATGCACGAGTTGCACCGTCGCCTGCACGACGAACATCGACGATCCGTGCCAGACCGATCCGAACAGCCCCGACACGAATGCCGGCTGTACCGCGGCCGACCCCAACAACCCGGCGCATTACATGACATTTTCCGCCGGCAATAACACGTTCGGACCCGTGTACTGCGGGCGCCTGTCTACATTTAGCGGCAGCGACGGCAATCCCGCCGCTGATCTCGACTGGTTCCGCTACACGCAGCTCCCCGGCCGGACGAAGCTGGTCGTCCGCGGTAAAGCGATGTTTCGGATGAGCATCAACATTGGTAGTAGCTGCACTGATCCGAACAGCGTGACACACGGCTGGGATCGGCCGTGCAAGGGCACAACGACGCCAGCGACGCAGATCTGGACAGGCCTGACGCCCGGCGTGACGTACACCGGCGTCGTGTTCTACGGAAACGGTGGCGGCGACGGTACCGGTGAACAGCCGCTCAAGCAATTTGTCCTCGGCTTGCCATGCACCGACAACCGCAATACGTACCAAGTGGAGTTGCAATGCCAGACGTAGGGTGGGCACTGCCCGCCACGTAGCGGCCGGGCCCTGCCCTGGCCGACGAAACGTAGCAGCCGAGCTCCGTCCCGGCCGACGAAATGAGTCCGACGGGTCAGAAAGTGGTTCCATGGGGCTCTGCCCCCGCCGGCGTATGCCGACTTCTTGATGGAAGCGTGGGTCATGAAAACGCGGTTGCATAAAGTGCTAGTCGAAGGACCGGCAAACGGGAAATCTCGGGTAACAGGTGTGAGCAAGCCAGAGGAGATCGGCCAATCGTCGCAGCCGGCGACGGAATGGACGCCGGGGCGCGGGTTGCAAAGAGGGCTCACGGTCGGGCTGCTGGTGGCGGCGTTGGCAGCACTGGCCTTGGCCGCCCTGGCGGCCGTGCTGCCGATCCTGGCCCTCGCCGTTGTTCTGCGTACGGCGCTGGGTGTCAGCTTGGCGTGGCTGCTGTGCGTCGTGGTGGAGCGGGCGGCGGGAATGGAGGGTTGGTCGATCCGGAGCGTGGCGGTCGCTCTGACGGTCCTGGTGCTATGCTCACAGCATCTGGTGTTCGCACGCGTGGGCGTGACCGCTCCGCCAGTTAACTTTCCCGGGCCGTTCGGTGTGCTTCTGCTCGAGCGACTGCTGCAAGGCCTCGTGCCGGTGCAGAATGGCGTGTTGATTGGCTGGCAGTGGCTCGATCCACGCGTTCTGCTCATCGTGAACGCGGTGCCAGTCTTGGGCGGTGTTCTCGCGCTGGTGTATCGCGGTGTCCGGTAGCGCGGAGCAGTCCGCGGGCACGGCAGCGCAGTTACAAGCGGCCGGGCTCTGCCCCGGCCGACGTAGGCCGACTTCTTGATGGGAGCATGGATCATGAAAACGCGGTACCGGCCCAGCACCGGCCAGCAAAAACCGCAGCCGTGGGCCCAAAAGAACCTGGGATCTCGCTTCTTGCGCTGCCGCCCCGGCGGTACGATGGAGGGTGTGCAGGGAACATGGGCCGCTGCTCACTGCGGGCGACGGCGGTCCTTGCCAGAGGCAGATCAACGGACAGCGGGTCGTAGTATGCGGTCGCGTGGGCGCCGCGTTGCGTCTGACCCTGCGCTGCGCGCCGTAGGAGGATTGGGAATCATGAAAAAGATGGCAATGTGGTTGGCTTGTGCGGTCGCAACGGGCTTGCTGGTGAATTCGATCGTCGTAGGGCAGGACGCGGGGGCGATCGTGGCGTGGGGATCGAACTACTACGGCCAATGCAACGTCCCGGCGCCCAACAGCGGCTTCGTCGCCGTCGCGGCGGGCGGAAACCACAGCCTGGGGCTGAAGGCCAACGGCTCCGGTGCCTGCTGCTTGTCCGGCGGCGTGTGCGAGGTCAAGACGCAGGCCGACTGCACCGCGGCGGCGGGCACATATAAGGGCGACGGGAGCCCGTGCGATCCGAACCCTTGCCCGCAGACGCCAGCCACCGGTGCCTGCTGCTTGTCCGGCGGCGTGTGCCAAGCCAAGACCCAGGCCGACTGCACCGCAGCGGCGGGCACATATCAGGGCGACGGGAGCCCGTGCGACCCGAACCCTTGCCCGCAGACACCGTCAACCGGCGCCTGCTGCTTGTCCGGCGGCGTGTGCGAGGTCAAGACCCAGGCCGACTGCACCGCGGCCGGCGGAACCTACAAGGGCGACGGGAGCTTGTGCAACCCGACCCTGTGCTTGCCGTTCAACGACCCAAACGCGATACCGCCAGACACAAACCAGCCCGAGACCACGGCGTCGACTTGCGGTGCTGGGTTCTGCGGAGCGGGGGTAGTGGCGGCGGTGCCCTTGACGCTTCTTGGGTTGGCCGGGCTCAAACTCCGGAGTCGAGCCCGTTTGCGCCGGTGAGTAACTTCGGCTGAGACATGAAAGGTAGAGCAGAGCGCGGGCCGCTGAACGTTTCGGTGCGGCGGTTGATCTGGCGTCTGGACCTTTCGGAAGCAGCTCGTCGCCCGTGCGTTGGCCATGCAAAGAAAAGAGTCCAACCATGACCGCAGCGAAGAAGTACACGGTGATCATGCTCGCGGGACTGGGTTTGCTGCTGAACGTCCCCTGGGCTCCGGCGCAACCGGCGTCGCGCCCCGCGGCAGACAAACTGTATGTGGATGCGCGGTACGACTTCAAGTTCGTGCCGCCCGCCGACTGGAAAAAGGGCAATCTCGCTGAGTACCGCGTTCCGGGCACACTCTGTGCGGCTTGGACACCGGATTCTACGACTTCGCTGACCGTGTTCGTGCAGGCGACGGGCAAAGCTATCCCCGCCACGGAACTGCTCGATCAACGCGTGAAGGCGGCAGAACAAAGCGGCGCCGAGGTGCGGAAACAGAAAGTCGGAACGATGGGCGGCCGCGAGGCCATGGCAGTGATCCTGGTGGGTAAAGGTACCGGCGGAGCCATGGCCGCCAATGGCGACGTCTCCACCGCCCAACAATGGGTGGCATACCCCCGTGAGAAGGACGTCGTGGTGTTCTTGCTGACGACGCCGGAAGCCGACTTGGAAAAGCACGCGGCGACGTTCAAGGCGGTGCTCAAGACGGTCGAGCTGGGGCCGACGCCCGCACGGCGGGCGCAGAATCTCGATTTCGAGGCGCCGGCGGGACCGGACGGCCTGCCGGAGGGGTGGTTGGGGTGGGGGGGGCCGGCCGACCGCGAGCATTACGAACTGGTTCCCGACAAAGAGGTGTTCTTCGGCGGACAGCACAGCGGGCGATTGAAGTGCACGTCGACCGCCGAGGCGTGCCTGGAGGGCTTCTGCGGCTACGGCCAGAGTATAGACACCGACGAATACCGCGGAAAGCGCGTTCGCCTGAACGGATGGCTCCGCACGCAGAACGTCCGGCGCGGCTGGGCCGGTTTGTGGCTGCGGGTGGACGGGCCCGACGGCCTGGAGCTCGCCTTTGACAACATGCAGTCCTCGGGGCGTGCCCTTCGCGGTACGCGCGACTGGAAGAAGTACGAGGTCGTGCTCGATGTGCCCGCAGAAGCCGTCGCCGTGGTCTACGGGGCTCTATTGTCCGGCGACGGCACGGCGTGGGTGGATGACCTGAGCCTGGAAACGGTGGACGAGAAAGTGCCCGTCACCGGAAAGGGCTCGTTTGGCGGCAAGGTAGCGCCAATCGACCGGCGCATTCTGGATGACTACGTCGGCAAGTTCCGCCTGGACAGCGGGACCGTCTTCGAGTTCGTCAAGGAAGACGACCGACTCATGGTCTTGCAGGAGGGCGCTCCGAAAATCGAGATTTACCCGGAGTCCGACACGACCTTCTTCTACAAGGTCGTTGACGCCAAGTTCACGTTCGTCCGCAACGCGCAGGGCAAGGTCGATCGCATCATTCTGCACCAGTTTGGCAAGAAGCTGCCCGGTAAGCGAATTGACTAGGAGACCGTCCGAGTAAGGGCCGTCAAAGAAGAATTAAAGTGGTCGGCATCTGAGTTTCGCGGTCGAAGGGGTACGCGCCGCGTGGGCGCCACGCCGGAACCTGCACCGATCGTGCCGCGGTCCTTCGGACGCCGCCACTCGGGTGCGGCGCGGACCCCGCCCGAGACTCGTCAACCCACCGCCGCAGGTAGCTTCCTCCAGTTGCACGCCAAGCACACCAGCCGCCATTCGCCCCGCATCTTCTCGATCCCGTTCAGCAGGAACTGGACAAACCCCAGGCCCCGTTTGACGAACCCAAACACCGGCTCGACGATCCACTTCCGCTGCGCGTACGTTGCCCGCCCCCGCATCGTCCGCAGCTTGCGGGCCATGCGCTCCTTGACCGTCAGTCCCGCCGGCGGTCGGCCGCGCGGACCTTCCGAGACCCGCTCGTGGTGTTTCAGCCGACCCGTCGCCGAGTACACATCCAGCTTCTGCCGCGCACCCCACCGCACGTGGTCCTCACGGCAGTACCCCTTGTCCGCCGAGACCTTCTTGATCCGCCGTCCCCGCCCGGCGTTTTGTTGCGCCTGCTGGACCAGCGGCTGAAGCGGCTGCTGGTCGTTCGCCTGGTTGGTCACGTCCGCGGCCACGCTGACCTGGTGTGCGCGATCCACCACCGCCTGCGCGTTGCCACACTGGTCAAAACCCTTGTTGTTGGCCTTCACCTGCATTATTCACCAGCTTCATGAGTTGTGGTTGGAACCCGGCCCGTTCTGCTGCGTAAGAAGAGCGTGAAGACACGCGTGACCCACGGAACGGGAGCAGCACCTCATGGGTGAAGGCCAGGGACAGGCCGGCGGGGCCGGCGGATGGTTGTTTGAGCCCACGTTTAACCGCGCGATCAAGCTGCGCCAGGCCGATCCGCGGATCACCTCGGACGCCGGCGCGCTCTTGTTGCGCGAGGTCGATCAGCGCCTGGGCCTGACGGCTGCCTACACCCCCGGCGACCTGAACTGCGACGGCGTCGTCAATTTCGACGACATCAACGCGTTTGTGCTGGCACTTTCCGGCGCCGCGGGCTATGAAGCGGTCTACCCCGACTGCGACGTGACGCTCGCCGACTGCAATGGCGACGGCGCCGTGAACTTCGATGACATCACCGCGTTTGTGGCGATTCTGAGCGGTGGCTATTGACCGGCGGTGGACAACGCACGAACGCGGCGCGAGGTCGCTTCGCGCCGCCGCCGGGGGGCGACGAGCACTCGTTGGTCCGAGTTGAACCCTTCGAAGGCCTTGACGCGGGCATGCACAAATCGTTAGCATACATGGAGGTCTGGGGTTCGCATTATGTGGCACAAGGACCGAAAGCTGCCGTCCCCAAGAGGTGTATGGTCGCCTTCGGTGCGCGCCGTGGGCGCGCCAGAGCCCCGACGATGTGCGAGCAAGCCGGCACCGGAGTGCCGGACAAGTAGCGACGTTCCCATAATTCTAGGAGTGGAAACATGATGAGCCCAAGGATGTACACTGGATTCGGCCGGAGCTTCGCAGCCCTCATTTGTGGCGGTTTGGCGATGACTGCGGCGCTCGGGCAGTCCTACGCGGACTGGGGGGCGGGCGGACCGCCGTCGATTTCGCACGTGCGGACTGTGGCGGCGCCGGCGGGACTGGATGACACGTTGCAGCCGATGGTGAGTCACCCGGTCGAGTCGCAACGTCGCTCGACGGCGGTCGTGGACGCGGCGAATTCCGCGCCGACGCCGAGCGTACCGCTAGCGGAGCGGCTGCGGGCCTGGGATGAGAGCACGCGGCGTGACGCGCAGCTCCAAATGGAGCTGCCCACCGGCGTTCCGGCAGCGATCGCGGCGCTGGCGCAGCAGGTTGAGACCGCGTGGAATGCGGGCCAATACGACACCGCACTCGCGACGCTGCAGTGGCTCGAGGCCAGCGGCACGCCGGTGGCGTTCGGTGTGGCTTGGCGCACGCCGCGGCAGGTGGAGCGCGGAGAACGCGATTTTACGGATGTGCGGATTGGTGCTCCGCGGACCGGCGGGAATCTGGCCAAGCTCGACTACTCGGCCGCCAGCAACAAGCTTTTCGCGGTGGTGAATTGGGCTTCGGACGGCTGGGCGCTCAATCAATCCAGCAACGACGGACTGACGTGGAGCGAGACCTACCTGTGGTTTTTCTCGACGGGCAGTGTCCCGGACGTCGACATGGCGGTGGTCGGCAGCTACGTCTACATCGGCTACGTCTACTCGGGCAACGACAACGAGGGGCGTCTGCGTCGCAACTTCGTCAGCACCGGCCTGTCGGACGGCGCCTACGGTTATCAGACCATCTTCAATGCGACGCCGAACACTGTGGCTGAGGTCGCCGTCGAGACCAACCAGGACGCGTACAATAACCGCATTTACTATGCCGTCCGCCAGAGCAACAACGCGGTGCGGTGGGCGTGGGCCGAGTCGACGGACGGTCTGACGTTTACGGAAGACTCGCCGGCCGGCACGAGCGCCCGCGGTGGGCTCGACATGCACTGGAACACGGGCTATGCGACCTGGTTCATATTCGTTTCGTACATTGGGACCGACGATCAGGTTCATGTGCTGCGGCACAACCCGTCGACCTGGGAGAACATCGTGGTCGACTCGACCTTCACCGGCAGCCACGATCGCACGGCGGTCTCCGCGTGGGGCGAAACCGTAATCTGCGCCTATGAGGAGGCATACACCAACGGCCAGGGCATCAAGTACGAGATCAGCTACGATGCCGGTGACACGTGGAACTTCGGCACACCGGCTGTCCCGAGCGCTGGTGAAGGCCCCTACCAGATGGTGGACATCACCGCCCGCGGTGGGCGGGGGACGGCGGTCGTCTACACGCACGAAGTTGGCGAGCCTGACGACGTGGTGTTGCGGTATCGCCGCGGCTATGCGCCGGGGCTCTGGCACAATCCTCTATTTGTGAACGATCAGGACGTTACCACCGGCACGTGGACCGCCCTGAACTGGACGCCACCCGACACGGCCCATAATAACGAACTCAGCTATGGGCTGATCTATCTCTCGGGCGGCCTCCCGTAATTCAACCGGTTCCAGCAGTTGGTCGGCGACCTGAACTGCGACGGCGTCGTCAATTTCGACGACATCAACGCGTTTGTGCTCGCGCTGTCCGGCGCCGCTGGCTATGAAGCGGTCTACCCCGACTGCGACGTGACGCTCGCCGACTGCAATGGCGATGGCGCCGTGAACTTCGACGACATCAACGCGTTCGTGGCGATTCTGAGCGGCGGCTAGCAGCCGGCGCTCAGGGGGCCGACTGCGACGGCAACGCGCAGCGCAGCATCACAGTGGTCGGCAGCGGCGGGTACTGCAGCCGCAGTCGATAGACGCGGAATTGGCTCTCGTCCCACTTCATTTGCGAGCAGGCGTAGCGCAGCATTTCCGGATAGCGGGGAATGTGAGACGTGTGCGCGACCCCCGCACCGTACCCGAGTTCCTCGAGCCGCTCGTGCAACTCCAAGCGATCCGAAGCCTCGTAACGCACTTCTGGGCCGCCGCCAAACAGGTCACTGTACAACTCAGCCCGGAAGGGGCCGCCCCCGACAAAGAGCTCCCGATGGACGAGCAAATCGAACACGAGCACTTCTGCCGGGGTCCGCACGGCGAACATGGCGCAGAAGTCCTCGTAGAGATCGGTGCGGTGGCGCGGCTCCACGGCCCGCAGCGTCTCCGCCGTGACACAAGTAAGGCGCGCGGTGTTGCCAACTGAGTTTTGAACGAATTCATACTCGACCCCGCCGTGCGCGGCGGTGACCGGGCGAAACTGCGGCAGTGGCTGGGTGCAAAAGCGACGCAGCAGCGGCGCGCCCGCGTCGGCGGTGGCCGGGGTGTGCGGATCGAGTGCAGCGTGCACCGTGTTCGTGTGAACGCGATGGGCGTCGTCGACCGACACGGTCCGCGGCAGCCGCCAGGTCACGTTCGGTCGCATCCGACAAAGATCGACCCATCCGCGGATGGCCACCAGGTCCCAGGTCGGAGAGTCGGAGGACGGGTACAGCAGGTTGGTTCGAAAGATCGTCCGGGCCTGCACACCCCAGACATACGTATTGCCGTCGAACGCGAGCCGGCGGTGCTCGACGTCAGACCGGACTTGCTCGGTCGTCGCGTGGCCGGCGGCGAGCATGTTGAAATACTTGCGGGAGTACGCGTGGGCGTGAACCAGCACGCGAAACGCCTCATACGCCTCCTCGCCGGTGTGGACGGTGGTGGGTGGCGCCTGGCGACGGCGTGCGGCCGCCAGGAAAGCGCGCATTCCCGCCGGCCCGGGGATGAACTGCGCGGCAGCGAACGGGTCGGACCCGTTGATGCACCGTCCGACCTTCCAGGCCAGCTTCGGATCAAGCCCCAACTCGAGCGCGAGGTCGTTCGGCCGGCGGTACCGGAACCCCGGCAAACCGGCAATGACGTCGGCGAGAGCGCTGCGCAGGCGCTGGACGACGTCCTCGGCGTGGACGGCGAATTCAGGCGTGGGCTGCGCGGGGCCGATGGTCTTCACACCCAGAGTTTACTCTGAAAAGACGGTGAATTCAAGCAGATCGTAACCTGTTGCGTGGAACGGTGTTATCGTTGCCACGAAAATTGCTATTGCAGTTCACATCGGACGCGGGTATCCTCTCCCTTGTGGCTGGCACGGACGCGGGCGGGCAGTGTGCCGAATGACCCGTGCCGGGTCAGCCGCTTGGCTTCTGAACGCCGCTGCACGGGCAGCGGCCAGAGTGCCTTGGGTTTCTTAATGGAGGACGGATCATGCGCGGAGCTGTGACATTTCTAGTCTTGGTAGCTGTCTGGCCAGTCGGCGGGGCATACGCTCAAACGGGCGCGTGCTGCGGCTACGACGGCCTGTGCACCGATGGCGTGACGCAGATCGATTGCGAGAACAACGCCGGCACGTACATGGGCGATGGCACGATATGTGCGGCGGTTACCTGCCCGCCGATCGGTGCCTGCTGCCGCCCCAGTGACGGAACATGCGTTATGGACACGACGTGGTTACTCTGCTCGTACTACTGGCATTACAACTGGTTGGGCGAAGGCACTACGTGTGCCGGTTCGAATCCCTGCCCGCAGCCGCCCCAGGGTGCGTGCTGCCAGCCCAGCGGCGAGTGCCAGTACCTGTCGCAGTACGAATGCGAGAATCAGACGTACCCCGGCGTTTACCAGGGCGACGGCACAGATTGCGATCCGAATCCCTGCCCCCAGCCGGTGTTTGGTGCCTGCTGCTTCCCGAGCGGCGGATGCCTCGTGGTGGCGGACTGGCAATGCGCGGCCGAGTTAGGTACCTTCCTTGGCGAGGGTGCCATCTGCTGGCCAAACCCGTGCGGTGGGCCTGCGGCAGACTGGTCCGACAACTTCGACACATACGCGAACGGTACGGTTCTCTACAACGTGGGCGGTTGGACCGGCTGGGACAACAGCCCCGCCGCTGCCGGCCAGGTCAGTGACGCCCAGGCCCGCTCCGCCCCGCACTCGGTCGCCGTCAAGTTGACCGCGGATGCGATCCACCCCTTCGCCGGGATCGAGGGCGGGCAGTGGGTTTTGACCGCGTGGCAGTACATCCCCTCCAACCTGTCAGGCATGACGTACTATGTGGTCAACAGCTACTACCAGCACGGCGGCCCGTATTACTGGACCGTCGAGCTGCACTTCGACCCCGCTACCGATCGGGTCACCGATGCTCTGCGTGACCCGAGTGGCCCCGGTCTGGCCATCATCTATGACCAGTGGGTTGAGATTCGGCTGGTGATCGACCTGAGCGGCGGTCTCGGCTGGATCGACCAGTACTACAACGGGCAACTGCTGCTGAGTGGGAATTGGATCGTCGGGTCGGTCGGCCAGTTGGCGATCGGTAACGTGGATCTGTATGCGCCGCACCCGGAAACCGTCTATTACGACGATCTCTCGCTGGTCAGCGCCGGGGCACCGCCAGCGGCCACCCGGCCGCTCTTCGCCGGGGTCCAGTATGGCAATCTCCCGACGCGCACGACCGATCTGTCCGGCTTCCCCAGCGTGACGTGGAAGAACGGCTTCGTCTTCGAGCTGAACGGCGCGGCCGGCCGGCCTGACGGCGCGCTCTATCTCAGCGCGGGCGATTTCAACACGAAGCTCTACCACGCACCGATCGAAGGTCCGGCGATCTACCTCTTCGACTTGCAGGAGGATGTCAGCGGCCTGGCCTACGGCCGTGGCCGACTGTTCGGCTTTGCCCCCTATGCCAGCCCGATGGGCATCTACGAGATCAACCCAACGACTGGGGAGATGTTGTTGGTGGCCAATACCAGCGGCAGTCAACGACGCTTCTTCGGCCTCGACTACAACGCCGCCGATGGGTTGCTCTACGGCTACGACGAGTACGGCTCGCCGAGCGGACTGTGCTCCATCAGCATTGACACCGGTACGGTGACCTTCGTGGCGCCGTCTGTGCCGGCGGGTAACTCCGCGGCCCGCGGTCTGGCCTGCGGCTACAACAAGGTGTACGCGGTCACCGTCTATGGTGCCACGTATCCCATGTACGTGTACGACCTCGCGCAGGGGCCGGGCGGTACGTGGGTTCCCATGACCCACCCGTACCCGGACAGCCAGGCTACCAGCGGCGCGGCGTGGGTGCCGGGTCCCATGGCGGGCGACATGGATTGCAACGGCTACGTCGAATTCGACGACATCAACCCGTTCGTGGCGGCGCTGACCGGCCAGGCGATCTACGAAGCCGCGTACCCAGACTGCTACTGGCGGAACGCGGACTGCAACCTGAATGGGATCGTGGACTTCGACGACATCAACCCGTTTGTGGCGCTGCTGAGCGGGTAGGGCGGGCTCTGCCCGCCGGTGTCCGGCTGTGCGCAAGTGGGAACGTGGGAACGCAGCCGCGCGTGCGCGGTGGCGATGTGTGTGCCAGCGGGGGTGGCTGGCGAAACCGCGTTTGGACGCGCGCAGCCCAAGGTTGCCAAGTTTTTCGTTTTTCGACACCCCCCGGTTGGCAATGTTCGGGGAGCGAGGCAACGACGTGGGGGCGCGGGCCGCATGTAGGGAGTATGCGCTGTGGGAGGCTGGAAGTCGGCTCGCGGAGCAGGATTGGCGAAATTAGCGAGCTTTGAGTGAGGAATGGCGAGAACTGACGGGGGAGAGGCGCGGCGAAAGTGGCGTGCGGGACGGGATTCCCGCGGTGGTGGGTGCGAGATCGGAATCGCGCAGCAGTTGCTATGGTGGGCAGGAGACTTGGCGCTGCGATGGGTGCTTGAATCGTCCGGCGGCAATGGGTATCCTGGAAGGTAACGTGGAAAACCTGAACCGAGCCCTACGGGGGCCGCGCCTGTCTGGCAAGTCGGGTTGGGGTGCGTGTCCGTCCGCAAAGGTGACCTGATTCTTCGCCGCCTGAGGGCTGCGGTTCCCGGCACTCAAGTGAATACCCGTAGGCTAGAGTGTAAGTACGATAATCGTGGGCACAGCGGCGGGATCTGAGGTGGTTTCGCTGGCGGCAGGCGCGCTCGTCGGGCCTGTGCCGGCCGGCCTTTTTCTGCAAAAAGTCCGAAAAACGATTTGACCGCCAACAAAACCTCGGGTACACTACAGTTGCAACCGGGCAATGGATGCAGGGCTGCGATGGCGGCTGGACGGGGCTAGAGCCCCAAGCCCCAAGCCCCAAGCCCCAAGCCCCAAGCCCCAAGCCCCAAGCCCCAAGCCCCAAGCCCGCATGTTGGGAGAGTGAAACGATGGGACCGTAGCGGGAACAGCACGTTTTCTTTCAATGAGCGTGACAGTGGCCAGTAAAGTTGGCGGCCAGCGCGCCTGACCGCGGCGACCGCGAGGGTGCGGCTGTGTCAGACCACGCCCACGAGCTACGCCGTTGGCGCAGGCGAGCGGCCGATTGCAACCAGGGCGCGCAGGTCAATTCTGACGACATCGATCCGTTCATTGACATCTTGATGGGCGGTCGCGGCTGATAGACGAACTCGGGGCTATGACGTTTTTTCGTCACGTCTGAATCGAAGGTGAGCACATGCTGCGAATGAGAATGAACCTCGGCGAGAGCGCGAACAGGTGGCCGATTGCAGCGCTGAGCCTGCTTTTCGGACTGCTGGTTCTGGGCAGCGGCGCCGCGCGGGCCACGCCTTACTGGATCACCTGGCAGGACGGCTGGCCGGAGGAACAGGGCTGGACCCATACGCACTGGGGCGATCCAGCGCAACGGGATCTCAAGGACGGCCTGCTGATCATCGATTCGCGGCAACAATACGGGGTCGCCGACTGGTCGAGCATGTCGTTTGCGGACATGGGAGCGCTTGGCCCCGGAGAAATATTCATCGCCCGGTGGAGGCTGCAAGTTGATTATGTGGATCGTTTCGTCGACCCCGGCGTCAACGTCGTCGTCGACGATTACTACGCTGTGTTGATTATGTTCGACATGAACCGGGCGTGGAGTGGACACGAGGGCAACAAGTGGGCCCCCATCGGACCGGGGCTATTCCACGAGTATGAGCTACGATCCAGCGGCGTGCGCATGTCCGGCTCCGTCACCATCTCGATGAGCGGCGTGCCAAGGCGGTCGGTGAGAAAGACGCGGTCGTGGCCCACGTCCGACACCTCGCGGCAGGAATCCTCTTCGATCGAT
>JAGVEP010000426.1 GCA_020058145.1 Phycisphaerae bacterium
CTATTTCTCAGCTATTTTCCGAGATGCGCCACGCCGCCGGCAGCGACGCCGATCACAACCAGTTGCTGTTATTCAAGTTATGACCGGACAGTACTGATTCGCTATTCTGAATTCACTCGTCGTATCGCGCGCCGTAGTACGGGAACTCCCGCCGGGCGAGGATTTCGGGCTCGCCGCCATTCTGAATGACGGTGTAGCGATCCGCGGTCGAGTCCGTTGGGTCCGGCGGGTCCTGGACGCCGTTCGCCCATATGCCCGTGCCGTCCTGCCACATCAGCCGCGGCAGGAGGTTGCTGCGATCGACGGTCGTAACGGACGACACGCTGGCGGACGGGGTCTCGCGGTCGAGGAGCGTCGTGTAGACGGTGAACGTGTTGCTCCGCGTCGTCAGAAAGTGCGTGTCGAGCAGCGCGAGCAGGCTGACGGCCTTCATGAAGTCGCCGGCAAGATTCGGTCCGGTGTGGGAATTGTCGTAACCGCCCAGCACCGTTCTCGATGGGTCAAGCGGCACGCCTAATTGAGACGTATTCGAGCCGTCGCAGCCAATTACATTGGCTAATTCGCCGATGCTTAGGACTCCACGCTTCCAGGCGGCCGGGTTCGCGACGGAGCTCAGGTCCAGCATCCCGCGCGGCGAGTTGGGGTCCGGGGTGTTTGTCGCCGGGTCGTTGTCGTACTGGAGTGGTCGGTAAGGAAACCGGAGGGGATTGTCCCTCCAATTTGCGTTGGCCAGCACGCTATACGGGTCGCTAGCGTTAATGGTGATGTACGCAGTCCGATCCCGGTACGCCGCCAGCGCCTGCGCGAGATATGGCCCCAGGCGATACCACTCGCCGTTGGTGTCCGCACTTCCCTGGATGAAGCCAGGCGTCGTCGAATTCGTTGTTGGTTCGAGGTAACGGTGAACGCCCGATGGCGGCCATCCGTCACCGGCCAGGATACCAGCCGCGGCGCTCCAAAACGCTGGTGCGGCGCCGGTGACACTCGATCCCACGGGGAGATTTGCGCTAGCAACGTTGCCCACGCCGCCAAACACGGGCAGGTTGGCTAATACGAACCACGGGGCCGTATTGATGTCGATCCGCCCGGGCACGTGATAGGGGTCCACGGCATTCGGGTCCTGCGTCGTGAAGTAGTCAAACACCAGTTGGCCCCACGGTACGCGACCGGTCAGGTCGAATCCGGGAGTTCCGGAGATGGTCTCCGTATTCTGTGAGTTGTCGAACACCGGCATATGCCCGAAATCCAGCGGCGGGAATTGGGCGGGGTTGCCCGCTTGATCCAGGATGTACCCACGCTTATCCCACTGCTCGTGCAACAGGTACGAGACAGGCTGCTGGGAAGTGCCCACCTCTTCCATGTGCGCAAAACGCGGCACGTAGAGCATGAATCCGACCGTCGGGAACGACGCCGGCCGCGTCACGCCGCGGAGCGTTACCCCGACTAGGTTGGCGTTCATCGTATACAGCGGCACGCACGGGCCATCGATGGTCGCGGCGAGCGACTGACTGTCGGCATTGCCGGCGCCGAGGGCGGTGGTATCGGGCCCGGGATGACTGAGGGAGCTGTAGACGTCGCCGGGGCAATCGAAGTTGGGCGTGCCGGATGGAAACTCGACGGTCATGCGCCAGCGCGGAATGCCCTGCGTCTGCCCGAAGTACGCCTCATAGGCGGTCTCACGCGAGCGATTGGCATACCAGTGGTCCGCTGGCTGGACGGGGCGGGACGGGAAAACGTTGTTGTTCACCGGCGGCTGCACCTCGATCCGGTCCACCATGTACCAGCCACCCCCCAGCAACGGCGCCCAGTGCCAGAGATGCACCCAGAGCGACTGGCCCGCGGCCGGGTGCGGGATGGGCAGCCCACGATGCACCCCATTCACTTCTGGCTTGCCTTGGAAGTAGTTGTTGCTGTTGCTTAGGTTGCCGTCCCAAAAGGCGCCGACCAGGAAACTCCGCGCGGCCATCTCGATCGGCCAGGTGGCTCCCATGCTGGCGGGATCCAAGACGACCTTCGTCATGGGCGGAGCGGATTCGTTCGCGGTGAGACCCACGGTGATCGCGTAGCGCGAAAGAACCAGCTCCTGTGGGCCTCCATAGAGCGGCTTGGGATCGTACGGATTGAACAACTCAACGGCCACCGCGAGCCGAGCCTGGTTGAGCGCGTCGTTCGGGTCGGGTTTGTTGTATGCGAGCGCCTGCGTAAAGAACGGCTGTGGCTTGTAACCATAGTAACGGTAGGTGGTAGGAGGTACGAGTTCCTCGTACCAAACCGTGTCGATGTTTCCATCGGACATGTGTGGCGCGGCGAACTGCACCGTGTTGACGGCCAGGCTGAGCGCCTGCTGGCGGCGCGTGAGCGCCTCGCGGACCGTCCCGGTTCCTTTCCAATCGCCGTGCGCGCGGAGCAGCTCATGGAAGTAGTTGGCGAGCTCCAGAATGACTTGTGTGCCGAGCGGTGCCAGGAACTGACCGTTCGCCCCAAAAGCGCCCCGATTCGCGTCCGTAATGCGACCCAGATAGTACTTCAGGGCGCCCTGTCGCAAGCCCAGTTCGCGCGGGATCGGAAGGGGCGGCCACATCGCGAGATCCTTGGGCTGCTGAATCCGCGCCAGTTCATCGCTGTAGTTGGCCGTCGTGATCAGTTGCCGCGGGGCGTACAGCGCGGTCACGCTGGCTTCATTGCCGATTTGGAAAGCGGTGTTATACGCCTGCGGATCGATCGTCGTCGCCTGGCGCCAGACGTTCCACTCCTGGAGGTCGGCCAGGTTGAAACGTTGCCAGTTCTCCGCTTTGTAGTAAGTCGGGCTCGCGGCCGAGTTCCACACGGGCACCAACGTCTGGTTGAACTGGCTGTCGAACCACGCCAACACGGGCGGCACGCCCGCCGCCCCATTCACCGGCTGTCCCTCCTGACGGCCGACGAGCAGGCCGCCGCGCCGCCGGAGCAGCGGCTCCACGGCCTCACGCGTCCCACTCATCGCCCGCAGCATCGTCTGGTGATTCAAGTCACACGGGTCGAGAATGTTGGTGTCGTCCGGGTCCTTGACCCAGTTGAACATCTGCGTCAGGAACGGCAGTATCTGGGCCGCGTCATTCGGATCGTCGAGCGCCGCCAGCACCATCCCACCGTGCGACTTAATGCGCACGGCGGCGGTGTAGCGGGCATTCTGAGTGAACTGGGCCCACCCGAGGGCACTGCGGACCTGGTTCGGGTCGCCGATGTAACTCATCGTGGCCGGATCGATTCCGCTCGCGCGCACCGACCGCCCACCCACCGCATTCGCCAATTCCGTCGCCACGGCCACGTCGGCGAACGACGAATCCGGAATCCCATCGCCATCGGCGTCCGCAAACGGCTGCTGCGCATTCAGCCGCGTGTCGCCGTTCAGACCGATCGGGTTGAGGGGGTCGCCCGGCTGGACGAATACCGAGCTCGGCGTTGTGTCGTCGCTGTTCACCATCAGGCCGGTGAGCGGCTGATTCACCGCCGCGGCGGTGCCCAAACTCGTCACCGCTGGGTAGCCATAACTGTTCGGGTCGTAGCCCGTGTCCGTAGGATCGTGTATCGCCTCCGGCGACGAGAGCCACGGGGCACCCCACGCCTTGCCGCTCGTCGCATCGACGCCGGCGTACCCCGGAATCTCCGCGTAGTTCGCCCCGGTCACAAGGTCCGTGCCGCTACGGCCGCCGATCTGCTTAACGAGCACATCCTGCGTCGCCTGGACCGCTTGCTCGACCCGCTCGCCGCGGCCCTCGAGCTTCAGCGTCTGCCGATCCGCCCGGGCCAGGACGATGAACGCGGCGACGATCATGAACAGCATCGCCAGCAGCCCGACGATCATGAGCAACACGACCGCCCGGCGGCGGGTTGGCGGGGGAGTTCGTTTCATGTTCGACCTACACGTCATGGTCGCATCCGATCCTTGCTCCTACGTCGGCCACGGGGGGCGACGCTACGGAGAAGCCACCGGCTGGAAGCCGGTGCCACACCTGTGTGGCACCGGCATCTTGCCGGTGTCCGCCGGCCGGTACAGAGCCCGGCCGCTACATCATTGTCGGCCGCTGGGTCAAAGTCCCAGGTTTCCCGGCGACCGGCGACCGTTATCGGGCGTTCCTCCGTAGCTGTCAGCCTTCAGCCGTCAGCTTTCAGCCGCACACCAGCGTGGGTCGCCCGCCACCGTGTCCTTCGTGCCTTCGTGCCTGTGTTCATCGTTGCCTTGTTGCCTCGTTGCCTTCGTCCCTCCGTGCTTTCCTCATTCAAACCGGTGCATGACCGTCCGCACAATCGGCTCCGGCAGCACGCCGCGAACGTCCCATACCCGCACCGTGACGCGAATCGCATAGGGCCACATGCGGATGAGGCGCTGCGAAACGGAATCGATCGCTGGTTCCACCACGGATGCGTCTTGATCCAGTCGGCCGAAATCGAACAGACGAGGCGCATACTGGTGACCCGGCGTCGCGAGGTCCTGATCGGCGATCAGCGCCTGGCGGTTCTGCTGCGTATCCGGCACGAAAACATACGTCTGCCCCGGCAAGACCTGCATCCAGCGCGGCATATCCGACCGGCGACTCATTAACGGAGCATTCGGGTCAGAGAAATACGTCGCGCTGTTCCGCGGGTCCTCCGGCATCAGGAATTCAACCTGGAACCACACGCACCCCGGCAGCATGTGCACCGCTAAGTTGCTCTTCAAATCGACCGGCACGTCCTCCAGCACCGTCGCGACGTGGTGCATCGTCGTGCCGAGCGTAGGGTCGCCGTAAACGACCGAGTCGATGTCATTCACCAAACCCGCGACGCTGCTCCACGGGGCGCCAGGGTAGCTGTACGGAGCCGTGGAGACGGTCAGAAGCGTCGGGTCGCTGCACTTCGTCAGGAACGCCGCGCGGTCAAGGAACGCGCCGTCACCCGGCATCGGCTGACTTCCCTCGTAATAGTGCATTCCGCCGGGCACAGCGCCGGGGTCGGCGCCGCCGCCACGAGCGTTGTTGGAGAACCAAGTCGTGCCCGTGAGCACGTTGGGATCGACGATCGTCGCCACCCGCGACAAGTGCCAGCGCGTCGCAGGGAGCCTGCTCAGCGTGCTCGGGCCGACGGTCACCGTCTGCTCGATGTGGCTTAGCGCGCCGACCGATGGGAAAGCATAGCTACTGCCATTCCACACCGGCTGTCCGAAGGCCGCATGCCCGTAAACCACCCGTATCGGCGAGAACTTGACGCCGTTGGCATAGGGGTCGTTGAGCACGTTGGGGTTGGGGGCGGCCGACGCCGTCGGGCGGTTCGAGAAGAACATCAGCAGGTCGGCCCGTGGGTCGCTATAAACGCCGTTCAGATCGGGCAACGGCGCATATTCCGGGTCGTAGCCGACCAAGCCCGGGTCACTAGGGTTCCCGACCAGCACGCGAAAATACTTCCCCGCCTCCAGGCTGTCTTGCGTCAACGCGGCGGCCTGCGTCCGGCCCACCATGACGAGGACGCTCTGGGCCGGTTCGCAGTGGGCCAGGTCCTCCTGGAGTTGTCGCGTGAATTCGCGTACCCAGGCGTGGGTCTGGGAATACGCCGTCGCCTGGCTCGCGGTCTTGGTCGTCACGCTGAACACGTAGCCGACGATGCCCAGCGCGAGGCTGAGCACGGCGAGGGAGACGAGCATCTCGACCAGAGTAAAGGCACGTAGGCACGCAGGCACGGAGGCACGAAGGACGCGCTGCGCGCTCCTCCCTTCGTGCCTCCGTGCCTCCGTGCCTCCGTGCCTTCTTCCTCTCATGGCACTTCCCTCAGCCGCATATATCGCCGTGCGACCGCCACGATCGGGCTGCGATTCGGAAACACCGGCTCGCCGCCGCTGAGCTCCTCAAACGCGGGCGGAATGACCCAGACGGGCCACTGTAGGGGCGGGGGCGGTACATACGTCCCCATGTCCCCCTGCATTGGGTAGTAGCCGTTGTACTTGACCACGACGCTGGTCTGATCGGGTCGCTCGACGACTTCGTAAACCGGCAATACCGTCGGCGCCAGTGGGCTGAACCGCACCCATTCGGAGCTCGGTACCGCTGGCGGCGCTTGGTCGTTCCGGGCCGGTATTATGATGGCGCCAACGGGGAAAAGGCCGCTTTGCAGCGCACTGCAAGTGAAGGTGAGTGTCGCCGGGGCGCTCCAGGGTTGTGCAGGGAACCCATTGGTGTCGAACCAGTTCGGGGGTGCCGGGAGGTTAGGGTCAAAGAACACCAACCACGGTATTGGCGCGGCGGTATCGATGCCCAGGTAACCCAGAGCCGTCTGGTTACCGACCGAGTCCGGGTTCTGCACCGGAAACCGGTGCCGCGACGACGGCAGACGCGTGCTGATGACGATGAACTCGTAGAGGAATGGGTCGCTGTCCGTGGCGTGGGACACGCGCCGGTAGAAAGCGGTCCATAACGTCCGCTGCTCCTGTGTGCGCCGCGCTTCGGATGCACTGACCGGCCACCGGATGTACTTATCGTTCGGGTTGGCCGTCAGAAACTGCAACGGGCCGAAGGGCACGTCGGGCGCTACCGGTGGATACGCGATCGACGCGCACGTGGCCGCCGGCCGGAGAAAGTTGCCGATGGAACTGAGCACGCTCGGGTCGCACTCCCCGGAATTGGGGTCTACAGCTAACATCGCCCGAAGGCAGGCGCGCGTTTGTTCCTCCACGAGAACCGCGCGGCGCTCTGGTTGCGGCTGCGTCGGATCGTACAACTCCTGGCCGTGCCACGGTCCCGCGGTGGCAATCAAGTTCTGCGTGAACAGCGGTCGAACCTTGATGATGGGTTCGTAGTTCGGATCGAACGCAGCGTTAGGGTCAGGGGCGTGATTCCAGAACCGCGGCACGAACAGACCCGTTTCACGGCTCTGAACGCCTAACGTCGGGTTCCAGATTCGCCGCGGAATCGCCACATTCTGCTCGATCGTATCCAGCGCATACTCCGCCGCGGCTTCGCCGGTGGCCATGTTGATCGACGCACGGGTGTAGCGCATGCCGATCGGCAGGGCCGCCCCGATCACCAGCAGTCCCATCGCCAGGATGGCCAGGGCAATCATCATTTCCGCCAGGCTGAAGGCGTGGAGGAAGGCACGGAGGGACGGAGGCACGGAGGCACGAAGGGAAGGACCGCGGGCCGAGCGTCTGCCCTGCCCTACGTGCCTTCGTGCCTTCGTGCCTTCGTGCCTTTCTTTCCTCATTGCGGCCTCTGCAATCCCGGCACCAGTCCGCCGCCATAGCGATGCGCCAAGAACGCCCGTCCGGATTCGCGTAACAACGTCTGTCGCTGGATCCCGGTTGCCGCGGTGCCGAGCTGCGCAAACGGCTCCCGCCGATAGGTCACGACGCCGGAGAAGCTGTAACGCTGGTAGGCCGGCCCGTGCTGAAGATCCGGGCTCGGTTCCGGTCCCCACTGGGCGGCATGGTCCGCCGGCACGTTCGCCCGCAGCAGGTACGGCGTCGGCGTCGCGGTTCGCAGGCCCGTTTGTGCGTCACAAACCAGCAGGAAATCGTCGGCATTGAGAAAAGTTCCGCTCTCGGTGTCATTATCGAGGCGGTTGGCATCGAACGCGAACCACCCGATTTGGCCGTCAAGCACGAAGCTGGAGCCAAACGGACTGTAGGCGAACCCGAATCCGGGCGTCGTTGAGCTGGTCAGGTTCACCGAGTCCACCGACAGGGCCTCCAGCGGCGCCGCCCACACGTCTTCGGGCATCAACGCCGAGTTGAACTCTTTGGCGCGCTGAAAATACTCCTTCGGACCGATCGTAAACCCGCCGCCGCTCGTGTTCTCCTGCACGTTGGTGCCGACGTAGCTGTAGATCGCCAGGCTCTGCCGACCCGTCCGGCCGGCGGCGGCGTTGTCCGGCTGCACGTCCCACTCGGCGGGCAGCAGCCGCAGAGCTGCCAGACTGCGGTTGGCCCACGCGAGGTGGTACGCCTGCGTCAGGGCCCCATTGATCACCTGCTGGGCCGCCGTGAGCCGCGCCTCGGCGTTCATTGCGCTCAGTCCCGGCACCGCGATGGCGAGGATGACGATGATGACCGTGACGACGACGATGAGTTCGATGATCGTGAAGGCACTACGGAGACGAGGCACGAAGGCACGAAGGCACGAAGGCACGAAGGCCCGTAGCGGCCGACCCCCGAGTCGGCCGAGCCGTAGCGGCCGGGCTCTGCACCGGCCGTGTAGCGCCGGACCTCCGAGTCCGACGC
>JAGVEP010000377.1 GCA_020058145.1 Phycisphaerae bacterium
CGACCGTGCGGCGGCGCACGCTGCCGCGCTGGCCGCGGCCTGCGGCGAACGGCCGTCCTCAGCGGGGGCGAGGGCCAGGGCATCTTTCATCGTAGAACTCACCGCGGGTCGACTACCGTGGTCATGCCGGGTTTTCCTCGGGCTCCGGATCCTCGATCACCAGACGGTTCATGAGGTGCGCCAGGCCGTTGAAGATGGTGAACGCGAGCAGGATCACAACCAGGCCGAGCAGCGTGTGATACGTCCCGCTGGCGTACTTCGGGTCCACGAACACGTACAGCCAGCACGTGATGGTTACACGGATGATGTTGCAGAAGGTGGCGATCGGAATGCACGCGAGGATCAGGAAAATGCGTTGCCACAGCGGGCGGTCCGACATGAACGCGACCGCCACCCCGACGGCGCACAACGTCACCGTGCTGCGCATGCCGCTGCAGGCATCCGCGACGCCGATGACTCCGGTCGACACGCCCGTCGCTCCATTGTAAACGTATTCCAGGTTCGAGCCGATGCGCTCGACGTGCAACTCCGGCCAGAAGCTGAGCACGGCACTCGCCACGATGGCCGCCGTCCGCCGGAGCGGGTCGGTCAAGGCAAAATAGAGCCGCTGCGGAATCGGAATCGCAAAAAACAGGTAGATCCACGGAACCCAGGCGTAGCGCAGCATCGGCAGCCCACACAGCAGCACGATCACTCCCAGCAACGTGACCATCATCGCCAGCGGCTTCGCATAACCGAAGGGCAAGTGGCCCGAAAGCGACCAAAAGTAGATGCCGAGCCCCCCCAACAGAATGGCCAGTCCCGCCCAGGCACACCGCACCGGACAACGTCTGATCTGCTCCCATTGGTGGTAGACAAGATACGCGCTGAAGAGCGGGATTAACGGCCCGTGCGACCAATCCGCCTCGTGAAGCCAGGCGTGCGCGAGCCCCCCGAAGGTCGGCGGAATGAAGTCCAGGAGTTCCCAGAACAGCCCCAGGAATGCCACCGCGACCGCCGCCGCGCGCAGTTGCGCTGGGTAATCGAACTGGATCGACCACGCCGGGGCGGGCAACGTTACGGGGCTGTCGGCCATTACGTTTGTTCCCGAGGACCCAATTAGAACGGCAGACCGCGCTGCGCGCGGGCCTGCTGCCGGACGGACTCCGGATTCGCGCGCCCGCCGATCGAGTCCTTGTCCGCGAAGTTCCGATCGTAAACGAACCCGAACCCGTAAGTGAAACGGAACGAGTTCCGGATCACGAACAGGAACGGGGCCACGAAGTGCGTGCCGACGTTCAGAACATCGTCGTCGCGCAGGAAGAAATCCTCTTCCAGGCCGGCGAAAATCGCGTCGACGTTGATCAGCCGCGTGGTTTGTTTGTCGGTCCCCGGCTCGCGGCGGATGAGCTCGCAGCGCTGCGGCCAGGCCAGTTGACCGAAGCCGCCGGAAATCGCCAGGGCCTGTTTGACCGTGATGTCGCGACCACCGAAGGCGTAGACGCCCGGCCGGTTGACTTCGCCCATCAGGTAGAACACGCCGGTGTCGATGGGGACGTTGATCACGTCACGGTCACGCACCACAATGTTGTAGCGCGGGTTTCCGTTCTTGAGTTCCGTGACGTCAATCGCGATCACCCGCTGCTCAAGCCCCACGTCTTCGACTTTCTCCCAGTCAAACGGCTGTTCGAACTTCTCCGGCTCCTGCGGGACGTTTGGCTCCGAGCCGGGGCGCGGGGCCGGCTCGGCGGGCGCATTCGGCTCCGCGGCACGCACATGCCCCGTCTGAGGGTCGAACACGAACGGCGGGAAAGCCCCTTCCTTGGGCGGCTCGGCCTTCCGCGTGGCGGGGTGGGTCTCCGCCGGCGCCGGTTTCAGCACTTCGGCCAACTCTTCCTGTGTGGGCGGACTGTCCGCCTCGCGCTCGGGCGGCGTATACGTCACCCGCGCAGCAAAGCCCGCGCCCAGCGCCGCCGGCGTCGCTTCCATCGGCGGCGGAATCACCCAGCCCTGCTCCGCGGGCGCAGTGGCTGGCGGCACGGCTTCGGGACCCGGATAGCCACCTTCACGCCGAATGACGTAGGCCTTGCGCGCACTGGCATCGGAGTCTCCCGCCATCGCCAGCGCTTCGAGCAGGCGTGTATCGGGATAGCCGATTGGGTAGAGCCCCGGGCCGCGCACGGCACCGACGATGTTAAACGTGCGCCCACGTTTCTGCTGCGCAAATGCACTCACCACGGCGCGCGGCAGCAGCCCGCTTTCTTTGAGTCGCGCCTTGAACTCCTGTTCCAGCTCCTGCTCGGTCAGACCGGACACCTTGACCGACCCCAGTTCCGGGACACGGATTTCGCCGAGGGCACTGACCTCGACGTTAACCGCGTAGGGCTGACCAGGGTCGATGAGATCCAAAATCGTCAGGTTTACGATGTCACCAGGGGCGATCCGGTAGTCGCTATAGCTTACGATCAGGTCCTCCGCCAGCGGCTCGGTCGCACTGGCGACGCCCGGGGGCGTCTCACGGGGACTCAGGATGCGCCGAATCTTGTCTTCCTTGGCTTCCCCGTCCCAACCGAAACGGCCGACTTTGGTAGGATCGATAAAGCTGTTCGGTGGCAGCGCAGCACAGCCGGCGACCAACATGGGCAAGGCGACAGCCGATAAGGTCCCCAGAAACGCTGTACAGAGCGCTCTTCGGTAGCCCATGCCATACTCCTAGGCGCCCGCAAACGCGCCTGCCGCGGGCCCTTGGCCGCATGACGGGACCCGAGCGCTCCCACGCACACCGCGAGTGCCGACATGCCCACAACCCGGCGAAACCCGAGCCGGGTACTCTACCCCGCGCCTGGCGCAACTGTCAAACATCGCGGCAGCGCTTGGCCGCAGGAATCAGTACGTTTGTGCGGACCATGCGGTTCGCTGTTCGGACCACGCCGCGACGACATTCGCTCTTAGTTATCGGCTCAAACCCAACGCCGGCTTGTGCCCCGTTCGGCGGTCAGACGGGGGAGCGCAAAGCCCAGCGCGGCACTGGCCGGGGCTGTCGCCACGCCGCAGCCCCTCCCGATAGAGGCGGGTATGAATGCCCCGCGTCCCACCGTCAAGGCCAAACGCATCGTCATCCTTGGCGCCGGGGGGCACGGACGCGTCGTCCTGGATATCCTCCTCCAGGCCGGGCCGCACCAGGTGCTCGGCTTCCTCGATAACAACGCCGAAATCCACGGTCGGCGTATCGACGGCCTGCCCGTGCTCGGGGCCATCGACGATCTGCCGGCCGTTGCCGAACAACAGGGCTGCGACGGCGTGATCATCGCCATCGGCGACAACGGCGCACGCCGCGGACTCGCCCGCCGGGTTGAAGCCGCCGGGATTGACCTGATCAGCGCTATTCACCCCTCCGCCACGCTCGCCCACAACGCCATGGTGGGCCGCAACGTGGTCGTCGCGGCAGGCGTGGTCGTCTGTGCCCACTGCCAGATCGGCAACTCGGTCATCCTCAACACCGGCTGCATCATTGATTATCAGACCATGATCGGCGAAGGCACCCACATTTGTCCCGGCGTGCGAATCGCCGGGCGGGTGAAGATCGAGCCCGGAGTCTTCGTCGGGATCGGCGCTACCGTCATTCCCAAGGTGACGCTCGGTTGCGAGGCTATCGTCGGCGCCGGCGCGGTTGTGATCGAGGATGTCCCCGCCCTGGCTACCGTCGTCGGGGTCCCCGCCCGGCGGGTCAAGCTCGCGACCGCGTCGGAGGACGTGGCGGCGATGCTCCTGCCGGCACGGATGTAGGCCCTTGACATGCCCGGGGCCTGTCAAGGGTAGGCGTGGGACACCTATCGGGCGGTTGCAGTACCAACCGCTGGATCGCGGCCACCACCTCCGCGGCGGGTGGAGCAATTCTCGTCCCCTGCCTCAGCAATGCCTCCGCCTGTTCGCGCTGCCGTCGAGCTTCCGCCGCGACCGCGGTCAGCGCCGTGCTCAGATTCCTCCCGGCCGCGTCCAAACCGGCCCGTAGGCCGGCCCGCAACGCCCGCAACGCTGTCTGCTCCAGCGCTGGCCGCAGCAGCCGATCCAGCCCAAAGGGCACCAGCCAGGCGATCAACACCACCACCGCACTGTGAATCGCGAACGGCGTCCCCAAGAAAGGCGCCGCGCCGCGGGTGGCCGCGTGGTAGCCGGCAATCGCCGCGTAGGCCACCCACAGCACCGCAAGGGCGGGCAGAAACGTCATCAGGAATCCCGTGATTCGACGGGCGAGACGCCCCAGAGCACTGCCGGGGCGCGCCAACGCGGCGCGCAAGTGGTCACGGGCGCACTGCGTGACGAGCACGCCGGCCGTTGCGGCTACCGCGTCCAGCCTCTGCCGCAGCGGGGCCGCGACCGTGCGCGCGCGTCCCGCGGCGATCTCGACCGCGTCGATGCACCCCGCGACCTTGGCCTGTGTCCAGTCATCCCAGAGTGCAGCGGCCACAGCCTGCCCTTGACAGGCCCCGGGCATGTCAAGGGCCTGCTGCACGGGGCGCAGCCAGCTCGGATTGGTGGGCGGTGCCCACCCTACGGACGCACTCGCTTGCGCTTCGTGTTCCGACGGGCACGCCGCGGACCGCGGCCGCAGCCAGCCCTTGACGGGCCCCGGGCATGTCAAGGGCCAGCCGCCGACCGTGCCGGCAAAGCGGCCGGCTGCCGCACGCAGGGCCCATTCTGCCCCCTCCGCAATCGTCGCCGACGCAGCCGACCAGTGCTGGTCACACGCATCCGCGAGCCGTTCCCAGATTTCGTCGTCGCCGAACTTCGGCAGCGCGGACTGCACGGCGTCGCGCAACTCAAGCCCGCGTGCTGCGAGGCCGAGTCGTTCCAGTTCGCGCACGCCATGCGCCGCGAGCAGTTCTGCGATCACGGCCCGGAGCTGGTCGAACTCGTCGGGGACCACGGACCCGGGCCCTTGACAGGGCGCAGCTCTGTCAAGGGCGGGCCGACAGCTCGTGCGCAGCACGCGCGGGCTGGCAAACCCCGCGGCCTGGAGGATGCGCACCAGGTCGTCGGCTTGCTGTGGGTCGCCCTCATCCCAGTGGTTCAGCACAAACACCCACCCGTGTTTCTGCCCGCGGGTGTGCAGCACGCGCCAACCCACGTCGTCGCGATACCGTTCCGGGCTGACCACGTAGCACACCAGGTCCACGTGCGGGAGCCAGGCGAGCGCCGCCCGGCGATTGGCTTCCTCCGTGCTGTCGATGTCGGGTGCATCGAGCCAGAGCACGTCACGGAGTGCGGCGGACCAATGCCGCTCGATGTGCACCGCATTCAGCGGCAGTGTCGGGGGGAGCGCCGCCAACTCGACGTCCCGGTGGACATAGACCGTCACTTCGCGCGACGTGGGCCGCTCCACGCCAACGCGCGCGATTTTGGCTCCGGCGAGGCGGTTGAGCAGACTGCTCTTGCCGACGCCGGTGCCGCCGAAGAGCGCGACGACCAGCGGGCGGCTTTCGCGCTGCGCAAAAAGGTCCGCGGGGGTCTCACGCTCGACGGCGCGGAGCCGCGCACGGTCGGTGTCGTCGAGCCAGCCGGTGACGACGGCCGCGTCAAACCACGCGTGCGTTTGGGCCAGGAGTCGGGCGAAGGCGTCGTTCATTTGGCCTGCTCCCAGCGGGCGAGCGCCGCCTCCGCCGCGACAACCTCCACGCCGGAGATGCCGAATAGCCCGGCATCGGTGAGCCCGGCCGCGAGGCTCGTCAATTCGCGAACGAGCACACGTGGCACGAATTCCTGCGCGATGGCCGCCCGCTGCCGTTCCTTGAGCTTGCGGGCCTCGTGGGCGAATTCGACGCCGGCCATGCCCTCCATCAGCAGCGACGCGGCCGCGAAAGCCGCCGGCGCCCACAGCACGTCCCAGGGCGTCAACCCGGCGGTCTTGACCGCGAGCAGGAGGGAACCCACATCGATGGTGACCCGCGCCGTGCGCAGCGCCGCCAGCCGCACGGGTTGCTTCCGCAGCTCGGCGTACAAGCGGTCCGCCGTCCGGCGAATCTCCTGCGACACCTGTTCGTGGTGGGTCGCAATCGCGGGCTCGAGCTTCTGCCGCAGGGGCGCCTGTTCGTCATCCAGGCGCCGCGCCAGTGCTCGCCACACGGCCGTGTCATCCGCCGCGCGCGCTGCGTTGCGAAGCACGTCGCGGTGCAGGCCCGTGAGGAGCCCGTCGAGCGCAGCCACGAGCACCGTGGCCTCGGCACCGAGACTGTGCAGCGAGCTGGTGCGAGAATCCCTGCTCGCACCCACGCGACGCTGCGCCCACCATGATTGCCCGGCCGCGAACAGCCGCCGGATCGGCCAGGTGACGAGTTGGCGGGCGCGGCTGACCGGCCCGGAGATCTGCGGGATTTCCAGCAGGCTCAGCAGTGCGACGGTTGCACGCCGAAAGCCGTCGTAGCGCTGCGGATGGTCCAGGTAGTCGCGCCCGTAGGCCACAACGAACTGCTGGCCGGCGGTTTCGACCGCCTCACGCCAAGCGTGCAAAGCGCGGTGCTCCGCGCGGACCGGCGTGAGCCAGGTGTCCCAATGCCGGCGCAACAGCGTCCCGATGCCGCGGGGGCAC
>JAGVEP010000467.1 GCA_020058145.1 Phycisphaerae bacterium
CGCTTGACGCCGCCGGCGCGCTGGATCCGCCGTCCGGGCCTGCACATAGGTCACCGCACCCCATGTAATCAAAAACACGGCCACGGGGATGACGACCGCTCCGCTCACCAGCCCCGGCGTAATCGCGGTCGCGCTCGCCAGCAGCACCGTCTCGCTCGTTTCAATATCCCGCAGGCCGTCGAGCGCCTGCAAACTCGCGCTCTCCCCAACTCCCGACCGCGCGGACATCGTCACCTCCGGACCCGCCACCTCGGCCGACGGCGCCACGCGCAGCGGAATGGCCGCACTGTGGGCCACCACAAAACGCTCGGCGTTCGGGTCAAAATACGGATACTCGATCGGCGGGATTTCCTGCACGTCGTCACGCTTGGCGCGGATCGTCACCTTGAACCGCCGCCGGGCGTCTTTCGTCTCGCCCGCCAGCGACTCCGTCGGCAGCCGAAAACCAGCGACGAGCCGCTCATTGTCCGCCAGCAGCGGCGGCGGCAACGTCTCGACCGGCCCGTCGCCGAAGATCTCAATCGTCAGCTCGAGCGGGTCGCCGACGCGGACATTGGTCGGTTCCGCCGACGTCTTGATGTCAAACAGACCGACCGCCCCGGCGAAATTCGCCGGCCGGCCTTCCATCGGCACCGGCAGCACCTCGACCGGCTGCACATTGGGCCGCGCCCGCAGGTTCCGTGTCCCGCGCGCCGCCGGGTACGCCACCCCTACCACGATGTGGTCAAAGGTGAGCTGCCCCGGGCGCTCGGCGGCGTAGTCCGTCGTGAAATCGTAGGCGTAGAACGGCTCCGCCGGGTTGCTGCCCGTCCGCACGCGGCGCGTCACCTTCGCCACCTGCGGATTGAACGGCCCCAGGTCGATCGCGCGGATCTGACGCAGCATGTCGCCCGCATCGAGCACCTGATTGCCGTAGCGGGCCGGCTTCAGCCAGATCGTCATCGTCAGCGGCACACGCTGGCCTACATAAATCCGGCTCCGCCCACCGACCGAGATGTCGACCGCCAGAAACTGGTCCGCATCGCTTGGCTTGACGACCACCTTGACCGGCTGCGTATGCCGGACCGCACCGTCCACGCGCACCGCCAGCGGCGGGATCGTCAATTCGCCCGGCACCAGCGGCGTCAGCTCGCCGCGGTACGTCCGCGAGTGCGACGCCGTCATGCGCCCGTTCACGATCGACGTGAAGGTGGACTTCGACGCCTCCGGGTTGATCCGCAGCGTCGCACCGGGGATCTCGGGCGCGTCCGGCGGCTCGCAGGTTTGAAACTCACTGACCTGAATCGCGAATTCCGCGGCTTCACCGACGTAGAACTCACGGCCCGCGAGCTTGAGCTCGACCGTGCCCTGAGCCCACAGCGGCGACGTGCAGCTCGCCAACAGCAGCACGCACAACCCAACTGTATCAGCGAAGCGTCGCGTCATAGCCGTCAATTCCTGCGCAGCCACAAGTCCGGCCCGGCTGGTGCCCGGGTCGGAGTCCGGTATTATACGCACGCCCCTGGGAGCTAGGCATGGACAATCAACCCAACTCCGCGCTGCCCACGCTGGTCTCGTTGCTCATCTGCGACCAGGTGATCGACGACAAGGCGAGCAACAAGAAAAGCGCCATCGGCATCTTCAACATGATCCTGGTGGGCAAGCTGCCCACTGCGATTCACCAGATGGCCATCCTGGCCTCCCTGACCGAGATCAGCGGCAAGGTGGAATTGGAGCTACGCCTCGTGCGCGATGCCGACGACGCCATCCTTTTCAGCGGCAAGGGTACGGTCGAGGCCCCCGACCCCCTCGCGGTCGTCGACCTCATTTTCTCCATGACCGGCGTGCAAATCCCCGCGGCCGGCCAATACGCGTTCGAGCTCCTCGCGAGCGGCGAAATCCTGGGCCGCCGTCGCTTCCAGGTCTTCCTCCGTCCCCCGCCCCCGCCGCGCGCGGGCCCGCCCGCCACAGCCTAGTGCTGGGCGGGCAGCACATGCCAGGCCGCCAGCCTACGGCCCCCGGCGGTTTAGCCCGCGGGAACCCAAAGCTGGCGGCCCGGTCAACGCGCTTTCAATGCGATTACTGCAGCAGCGACAGCACGGTCTGCGGTGCTTGATTGGCGAGCCTGAGGACCATGGTCGCCGACTGCACCAGGATCTGGGACCGGGTGAGGTTGCTCGTCTCTGCCGCGAAGTCCGCGTCACGGATACTGCTCTCGGCGGCGGAGACGTTCTCGTATTGAACCGTGAGCGAGTTGGCCGAGGTGGTCAGAGTGTTCTTCTCGAACGAACCCAGCCGACCCCGCAGCGAACTCACCTGGTCCAGAGTGACGCGCACGATGCGCTGGGCGGCGGAGTAGTTACCCGAGGA
This sequence comes from Phycisphaerae bacterium, assembly GCA_020058145.1. GTDB lineage: Bacteria > Planctomycetota > Phycisphaerae > UBA1845 > Fen-1342 > JAGVEP01. The sequence goes on from JAGVEP010000467.1 coordinate 2,350, forward strand.
AACCGAATTCGCCTGGCTCGTGCCCAGCGAATACAGGAAACCGGTGTCACTGTCCCCAAGCATGGTCGTGTTGATCGCCGTAATGCCCAACGAGGCCAGTGAATTCAGATCGAGCTTCGGCGCGATGGCAAAGTCGCCCCCGCCGCCGGTGACGGCGAAGCGCGTCGTCCCGCCGGTCGTGATATTGCCGAAAGCCGCGGCCAAAGTGAGATTGGCGTCGAGAACGGAGGTGCGCGTCGTGAGCTTCAGGCCGTCGCCGGTGATGGTCTGACCGTTGACGTTGGCCTTCACGTCGTTGCCGTAATCCGTCCCCGAACCGGCCACGGTGAACGTGCCGTTGAGCACGCGGATTTTGACGAACTGACTTGATCCGTACACGACGCTGCGGATGCGCACATTCGTGCTCGCCACAGTCGCGGAGACACCGGTCAGGTCGCGCGACTGCACAATCGCGCTGGCGATGTTGGCCAGGCTGGCCGAGGCCAGGGTCAGGCGTTCGGTGCCCAAATTCCCAGTCACCTCGATCGTGACGGGCGTCGCACCGACCGCACCGCCCGTGTAGCTGACGACGGCCTGCGAGGCCGCGGTCGTGACCTGGATCGATACGGCCCGTTTGCCCCCCTGCGGGACGCGCACCGAGTTAAGTTGCAAGTAGCTGATATTGGCGGCGGAGACCGTGGATGTGGTGTACGCCAGCGCGCCGCCCAGGAGCTTCTTGCCCTGGAGTTCGTTCGAAGAGGCGATGCGATCGATGGACGACAGAATGCCATCGATCTCCAACTGGTTCGCCGCCCGCTCCTCGTCACTGAGACCCGCTTCGTTGGCCGAGCGATCCACGAGATCTTCCAGATCCTTGAGTAGGTTCGTAATCTCCCCCAAGCCACCCTCGGCGACCGACACCACGTTCGTCGCTCGGGCGATGTTCGTCTGCGCAGCCAGGATCGCTCTCTGCTCGGCGCGCAGCTTCTCTGACGCGATCAGTCCCGCCGGGTCATCCTTGCCCGAGATGATGCGTACGCCCGTGCTCAGCCGCTGCAACGTCGTGTTGAGCCGGCCGGTCTGCATGTTCAGAACGCGTTGGGCGGTGATGGATGGAATGTTCGAGTTGATCCGACTCATGGCTTACGCCTCCAAGGGCGGCTCGGCGCCTTCCGCGGGCAATCCTGCCCGTCATAGCGGTCGCAACCTTCGTTTTCTCCCGAGTGCGGCGTTGCACACCGTTCGGCCACGCCCGACTCGGAAGCCAAAGGGGCATCGTCGTAAGCCGCAGGGTGCATTAGTAAATCCGGACGCGCCACAGGAAAACAACAACACAGTCGCGGAATCGCGTATTTATGAGACCTTGCGCCTCGGAGCGTTGTGGTACCCACTTTTCTTGCGGTCTGGAGCATCGGCCTCTGGCCGGTGTGAAGAGGTGCTGTGTCGCACGCCAGCCATGCGTTTCAGTGACGAAGCGTCACCGAATCAGGTCTCGCATTTCTCTTCGGGACCGACGTGCCGCTTAGGGAACCCCGGCACGAGCGGTCGCGCCGTCCAAGGCACCGGGTCACGTAATTCTGTGTCAATAAACAGATTACATTATGCGGCGCCCGATCCGAATTCCGCGCAAACATCCGCGTATCAGCCGACCAAGCCGGCGCCACGGGACCCATCCGATGACGGTCCGCGATTATTGTGGATCGAATCAAAAAAAAAACTCAAGTCGCGCTTGCATTTGCAAAACCGATGGGCTACAATCCCAAATGTGAGTGGAAGGGTGAGCGTCACCCACGTCGAGTTTCGGTCCTAGGAGGCAGGAAGAGAGGCCTCCGCTGGCAATTTTTTGAGGAGTTGCGTTATGAGGAAAGCTTTGGTTTTGGTTGCAGTCCTTGGTTTGGTTGGTGCGGTGAGTGCCGACACCATCACGTTGTTCTGGTCAACCACCGGCATCAGCACCACTTCTCCGCTGCTGTACAGCACGGCGCTGACTAATTTCCAGCCGGTCTACGAGGCGCCGACGCCGATTCCGAGCAACGAGTTGGACGCCGGCACGTATGATCTGTTCCTGTGGGGCCAGTTCCAGCCCAGTTGGGACGGCTACCAGATTTACGGCCTCGACCTGCTCTGGGATGCCACTTCGGATGCCACCGTTGGTTCGAACGTCTCGTATCGGCAAAGGGTAGGCGCGTTCAAGCGGTGGGACGGCACGCTGCCCATCCTGCTCGACGGTGTTATGGCGGCCGTCACTGCCGCCGGCATCGCGTGGGACCACGGCGCCAATCGGCTCATGGAGGATGCTACTGGCGCGTTCCTGATCGGTGCCGCGCATGTCACGGGCACTGAGGGTCAGATTCTCGATATCAAACTGGATACCCGGCCGGGCGGCGTTGGCAAGGGCATTGCCTGCCGTGACGCTGACCAGGTTGACATCCCCGACCCGACCGTGATCCCCGCTCACCTGCTCTTCATCCCGGAACCGCTTAGCATCCTGCTGGTTCTGACTGGCATGCTGCTCCGCCGTCGGTAACCGACCATTAGGCCATTCTCCGAGAGGAGTTCGAGGAGGAGCTGAACGAATTTCAGCTCCTTCTCTTTTTGCGCCAGCACGCTCTCCCATCTAGGTAGCGCCCCACAATTATCGGCGCATGGGTGGGGTGGCCATCTTGGCCGCCCGAGGCGCGGGCGAGACGCCCACTCCACCCGGCGAGACGCCCACTCCACCCAAGCTTATGTGCTGTTTCTAACGAGGCAGTACGCTAGCCAATTCATCCTCAACACATCCGAAAATCGCCCGGCGATTGCTCGAGGGGCATTAACCTCGATCTCCCGACACGCCAGGGAACTGATCCAAGCGACATAAGACCGGGATCGGTTCCGGACATGCCTTGGCAGGTCCTCGACTCTGCCGGATTATCGGAACGGCGATTCCGTTTTCGGTTCTCGTCAAACACGGCCTCACTCTTCTGGGGGCACTCTGCACCCTCGCGATACCTGATCCTCGCGCCCGCCTTCGGTAAACCGCACGAAGCCGTTAGCGCTTCATTTCGCTGCGTGGTGCCAAAAGACCTCACTTCCTGGCCTCCTAAGCGGTTCGGACAGCCCGGACGTCATTCGCACCGCCGGACGGTTCACCGTCGCGCTGCTTGAGAATCCTGACCGGCACGAAAAATTTTGCTGACCTGTTGCTTGCCTATCGCAAGATGGGGGGCCTAAAACCAAGTGACGTGAGAGGAAGGGTGAGCGTCACCCGCGTCGAGTAGTGGTCTCAGGAGGCACGGAAAAATGGTCCTCCACTGGCACTTTGCGAAAGGGAGAATGGCATTATGAAGAAAGTTTTGGTTTTGGTTGCGGTTCTGAGTGTTGTTGGCGTGGTGAGTGCTGCGCAAATCGACCTCTTCTGGTCTACCACAGGCATTAGCGACCCTGCGCTGATGTACAGCACGGCGCTCACGAACTTCCAGCCTGCGTTCGTAGCCCCGACTCCGGTCACCCAGTTGCTCCCCGGTACGTACGATCTGTTCCTGTGGGGCCAGTTCCAGGCGGACTGGGCGGGCTACCAGATTTACGGGATCGATCTCAAATTCGAGGGCACTGCGACGCACACTCCGTCGGTCGGATACCGGCAGAGGATCGGGGCCGTGAAGCGTTGGGATGGCTCGGCTGGCATCCTGCTCGACGGCGTAATGGCCGCGGTCACGGCTGCGGGCATCGTTAACAACCCCGGTCACTTGGTCCAGGCGGACGGCAAGTTCCTCATCGGTGCGACCAACACCACCGGCGCTCTCAACGATACCCTGACGATGTCGCTGCACACGACCCCTGGCCTGGGCATCGCCTGCCGCGACGCCGAGGGCAACGAAGTGCCGGATCCGACCATCATTCCGGCGACTGTCACCTTTGTTCCCGAGCCGGCCAGCGTTCTGCTGGCTTTGGCCGGCCTGTTGATCCGCCGCCGCTAACCGCGACGACGCTTACAAACCAGCTAGTTCTCAAAGGAGCCGGACATCCAGTCCGGCTCCTTTCTTCTTGCGGCCATTCGCGGTCGTGTCTGGCCACTTCGCGCCCGGCGCTGCCAGGCGTCCTCGCCGGGGCTCGCCCTGCGTGGCGCGTAGCCGTGTGTGACCCGCAGCACCGCTTACAAGTACCCACAACCTCACATCTGTTAGGGCGATTTCAAGAATGGTCTGCTGCCTCGGGCGGGCGAGCCTGCTGGCGCGCCGCGGCTCGGCGGGAGCCTCGCCCTCCCGCGCGACGCCGGGGCTCTATTGAAACCGCTCTAGTGTACTGCCTCGTAAGAAACAGCACGTAAAGTGGGTGGAGTGGGCGTCTCGCCGGGTGGAGTGGGCGCCTCGCCCGCGCCTCGGGCGGCCAAGATGGCCACCACACCCATGCGCCGATAATTGTGCGGCACTACACCAGAATGACTTTGACATCGCGGAGCTGAGCGGTTACTCTGCGGATAGGAGCTTCTTGGAAGCAGACCGGAGACCGGCGCTGGGATGGAGGCCGTCTACGTCGGCCAACTGCAGTCTGTATCGTGCGGCGACAGCGCGCGTCCGTGGTGGTGTTATGGGGGCTGCGCGTGTGTTACAAACTGACGAGACGTCGACGGCTCCGTTACGCGCGATTTGGGGCAACGCCGATAGTAGTCGATGTGCAACGATTGTGGTCGACGCCAAACTCGCGAGCCAGGTCGTGGTTTACGCGCCTGGTTTCTCACGGCTGGCGCGGCGCACGGCCGCGGTACACTCCGCCGCTCGGGCTCCTGGCACCGCTCGCGCGGAGAGTTAAGGCAGTGACATCTTACGGCTGCCCGCTGTGGGCAGCCGGCATCTCGATGGTTCCGGGTTCACGAGATCCCGGTTTTGGCAGCGTCCGTGTTTCTGTAAAGGAGAGAGTGTGATGAAGCTTCGTTGGATTGGTTTTGGTCTGCTGACCGGCCTGGCTCTGCTGGGCGCTCCGGCACTGGCCGGTACGATTGACCAGGGACTGCAGGAAGTGCTCGCCGCGAGCAAGCCCGACGACGTCGTGTCGGTGATCGTCCACCTGAATCAGCAAGTCGATCTCGATGCCCTGGATGCGGCGGTTACGTCGGCGCGCGCGTCAGCCCAGTTGCGGCACGAGCTCGTCGTCCGCGCCCTGCAGACCACCGCGGACACGTCGCAGATGCGACTTTTCGATTACCTCCAGCAGTTGTCCGACGCCAATCGCGTGGCGCGCTACGAGGCGTTCTGGATCGTCAACGCCTTCCGCGTGGACACGACGCCGGACGTGATCCGCGAGCTCGCCGGCCATCCGGACGTGAAAACCGTCTATTTCAACTATGCTATTGAGAGTATCGCTCCGGTCGGCATAGGCGCTGATTCCGGCAACAGCGACGGTCAAGACACCCCGGAGCCGGGTCTGACGGCCATCAACGTACCCCAGGTCTGGGCCATGGGCTTTCACGGCGAGGGCATGCTCGTTTCGACACTCGATACGGGTGTGGACGGCACGCACCCCGCGCTGCAGAACCGTTGGCGCGGCCTCGACCCGAATTACGCCGGCCACGGTGGCTGGGCCTTCTTCGACCCGGTGACCAACCAGACCACGCCGTTCGACAGCGGCAGCCACGGCACGCACACTATGGGCACGGTCTGCGGCGGCGCGCCTGGCGATGAAATCGGCGTCGCGCCGGGCGCCCAGTGGATTCACGCGGCCGTGATCGACCGCGTCAGCCTCCTGCAGACCTGCACGGATGCCGTGCTGTCCTTCCAGTGGCTCGTCGATCCGGATGGCAACCCGAACACGAACCACGATGTCCCGCACACGAACTCGAACTCGTGGGGCCTCGTGACGGGGCACAACATTCCCCCCTGGAGCACGCCCTGCGACAGCAGTTTCTGGAGCTACATTGACGCTTGCGAAACCGCCGGCATCGTCGTGCTGTTCTCGGCGGGTAACGAGGGCACCTCGGGCCTGCGCCGCCCCGCGGATCGCGCGACCGACGACTACCGGAACGTGGCCGTCGCCTCCGTGATCGGCGACGTGGGCCAGGTTTTCCAGCTTTCGAGCTTCTCTTCACAGGGGCCGACGAACTGCACCCCCAGCGGCGACCCATTCATCAAGCCCAACATCGCGGCACCCGGTGACGGCGTCCGTTCTTCCGTCCCGGGCGGTTACGCGTCCTACAGCGGCACGTCGATGGCGTCGCCGCACATCAACGGCGTGGCAGCCCTGATTCGGCAGGCCTGCCCCGATCTGACGGTGACGGAAGTTAAGCAGATCATGTACGACACGGCCATGGACCGCGGGGCGCCCGGCAAGGACAACGGCTACGGCTGGGGCGTCATCGACGCGCTCGCCGCAGTGCAGATGGCCATCTCGATGTGCGTCTCGTCCGAGGGCAAGCTCACGCTCGACCAGGACGTGTACATGTGCGAGGACACCGTGGCGCTCACGGTGCGCGACCTCGACCTGAACGTCGATCCGAATGGCATCGATACGACGACCGTTACGGTGACCTCAAACACGCAGCCGGGCGGCCTGGTTGCGACCCTGAGCGAATCCGACCCGAATAGCAGCCGCTTTGTCGGCACAGTAACGCTCAGCGCCACCGGCGGAGTCGGCCTGCTCCAGGTCGCCCACGGTGACACCGTCACGGCGACGTATATCGACGCCGATAACGGACAGGGCGGCTACAACGTCCCGGTTATCGACACCGCGACGGTCGACTGCCTGCCGCCGACGATTTCCAACGTGCAGGCCACAAATATTCAGCCGCGCAGCGCGACGATCTCGTTCACCGCGAACGAACCGGCCCGCGGCACCGTACACTACGGCCTGAGCTGCGGAAACCTGAACCAGACCAAGACCGGCGACAGCTTCGCCACGAACGCAACGGTCAATCTGACCGGCCTGCAAGACAACACGACGTACTACTTCTCGGTGGACGCCGCGGACCCGGCCGGCAATTCGGTCAGCGATCCGAACTGCTACACATTCGCCACGCCGGAGGTCGCGGACTATTTCACTGAGCTCTTCGGCTCCAGCCCCAACGACCTCGACAACCTGAGCCTGAAGTTCGTGCCGAACGGCAGCGTGGATTTCTACGTTGCCTGTGTGGAGACGCCGATCTCGGCGCTGCCGACCGATCCGACCGGCGGCACGCCACTTTTGCTCAGCGATGACAGCTACGTGCAGGTGACGCTCACCGGTGGCGCGCACGTCCTGCTGTACGGCACCAGCTACACCTCGTTCTTCGTCGGCAGCAACGGCTATATCACGTTCACGACCGGAGACAGCAGTCTCGGCGAGTCGCTGGCCAGCCACTTCAACCAGCCGCGCATCACCGCGCTGTTTGACGACCTGAACCCGGCCACGGGCGGGCAAGTGAGCTGGAAACAGCTTGCCGACCGCGCGGCCGTGACGTGGCTGAACGTGCCGGAGTACGGCACGAGCAACCAGAACACGTGCCAGATCGAGATGTTCTTCGATGGCCAGCTCAGCATCAGCTTCCTGGCTATCGCGGCCACCGACGGTCTGGCCGGTCTCTCGCACTCCACCAGTGTTCCGCCGGACTTTTTCATGAGCGACCTGTCCGCGGAAGGCTCGTGCGGGCCGCGGCCGCCCAACGCGGTGAGCAACACCGTGGTCGTGCCGGTCGCGACGCCCACCAGCGTCCTGCTGGTGGCGATCGACGACGGCCTGCCGGACCCGCCGGCCGCGGTGGACATTGAGATTCTGTCGCTGACCTTGCACGGCGCGCTGGCTGACCCGGGCGCGGGCCCGATCACCTCCGTGCCCTATACGTTGGTGGGTCACGGGAACCACGTGGTCTACACCGGCGCGGCCGGCTACTACGGCAGCGACTCGTTCCAATTCCAGGCCGACGACGGCGGCACGCCGCCCGAGGGCGGCCCGTCGAACATCGCGACGGAGACGCTGAACGTGCAGTATGACCCGCCGACGA
>JAGVEP010000253.1 GCA_020058145.1 Phycisphaerae bacterium
CCATGCGCATCATCGCGATGTGCGCGTTCCCGGATGTGCCGCTGGTCGTCGGGGCCATGCGGGCCGGTGCGCTCGACTTGCTCGAAAAGCCGGTGCAGCGCGAGTCGCTGCTGGCGGCGGTCGAGCGACAGCTCGCCGATGCGGGACTGGCGATACGCTCGGAGTCGGATTTCAATCGGCGGCTGGGGACCCGCATTCGCGCCGTGCGGACGCAGGCCCAACGAACACTCAATGAAGTGGCCGCGGATTGCGGTCTCACCGCGGCCCAGGTTTCGCAGATCGAGTTGGGCAAGACTGCCACCACCACCTGGAGCCTGGCGCGCATCTGTGGCGCGCTGGGCCTGCCGCTGGACCGCCTGCTGACCGGACTCTAAGCGCGAGGCGACGATGGCCGCTGCCCCGACTCTGCTGGCCGTTCCGATTACGTCCGCCGAACTGCCGCTCGCGGAGCAGGTGCAGGCGGCCCGCGCCGCCGGTGCCGACCTCGTGGAGCTGCGCGTCGACTGCATCGGCGACCTGGCCGCGGTCGAGGCCCTGTTGCAGCAGCCGCGTCTTCTTCCACTGATCGTGACCGTCCGCGCGGCGGAAGAGGGCGGGTCTTGGACCGGCGACGAGGCCGAGCGCATCGCGCTGCTCGAACGCCTCGGGCTCCACCTGCCGGGCTACATCGACGTCGAGTGTGCGACGTGGCAGCGGTCGGCTAATGTGCGGCAGAAAGTCGGGCTAGTGTGTGATATTGCGAGGCACGAAGGGGAAAATGCGCGGCCCAGGAACCAACTGATTCTGTCGCATCACGACTTCAAGGAGACACCACCGGATTTGGACGCCATTTTTGATCGCTTGGCGGCGACGCCCGCCGCCGTAATCAAAGCGGTGTTCGCGGCGCGCGACGCGACCGACGGCTGCCGGGTGCTGGAGCAGTTGCGACGCCGTGCGCCGACGCGCCCGACGATCGCATTGGCACTGGGCGAGGCCGGCGTCTGCACGCGGATCTTGGCGAAGAAATTCGGGGCGTTTCTGACGTTCGCAACGCCCCACACCGGCGGCGAGTCCGCCCCCGGGCAGCCGACCATCGCCGAGTTGCGCAGCCTCTATCGCTGGGATCACCTCGGACCCGCCACGCGCGTCTACGGCGTACTCGGCTGGCCTGTCCGTCATTCGCTCAGCCCATTCGTACACAACGCGGCGCTGACGGCCGCCGACCTCGACGGCGTGTACGTGCCGCTGCCCGTGCGGCCCGGCTGGGACGACTTTCGCGCCTTCATGGAATGTGTAACGGCCAGCCCGGCGCTCGGTTTCGCCGGCTTCAGCGTGACATTGCCGCATAAGGAGCACGCCCTCCGCTGGCTGGACGAACGGGGCGGCGCGATTTCTGCGCCGGCGCGGCGCTGCGGTGCCGTGAATACACTGATTCGGAGGCCGGACGGCACCTGGGGCGGTGACAACACCGACGGTCGCGGTGCGCTCGCGGCGCTGCGAACGCTGCCGGAGTGTGCCGGCGACCAGTTGCGTGGTCGGATCGTCAGCGTGTTGGGCGCCGGCGGCGTCGCGCGCGCCATCGTGGCCGCGCTGTGTGACGCCGGGGCGGACGTCACGGTCTACAACCGGTCCGAAAACCGTGCGCAGCGGCTGGCCAGCGAGCTCGGGTGTCGCCACGCACCTTGGGCGCACCGCCTGCACTACGCGGGCAACATACTCATTAACTGTACGTCTGTCGGTCTGTGGCCGGTCGTGGAAGAAACCCCGCTGCCCGATGAGGCCCTGCGGCCGGGTACGACCGTATTCGACACGATCTACCAGCCCGCCGAAACGCGGCTGGTGCGCGCGGCCCGCGCCCGCGGCTGTGCCGTGGTTTCCGGCTTGGAGATGTTCCTGCACCAGGCGGAGGCGCAATTCGAGCTTTGGCATGGCATCGCCGCGCCGTCTGACGCGATGCGGGCAAGCTTGGCTAGCCCAAAAACAAGCGTGCTTTGATCGCTTTTGGCGGTCGCGCGCGGCGGGCAGGGCGGGGCCATAAACACCCAGGCCGGCCGCCGCGGCGGTCGGGAACGCGGCGTCAAGTTGTCAGGTCCATTCGCGTTCCTCACTTTCGACGTTGCTGGGGGCCGCGGCCAACCGGGACGTCCGTCAGGGCCATCGCATTCTCCGGGCTGAATTTTTGATGTTAGGTTAATGTTGGGCTTGCGCTGGCGCCGGGAAGGGGGTAAGTAGTTCTCCATCGTATTGCGTCGGCCGCGTCTTCGCCCAGCCCGCGCCCGAGGTCTTCGAGCGGCGTTTTCTCGCCTGGGGGCAGCATCTGGCTCAGGTCAGCGCCGGCCGGCTGATCGCCGTCGACGGTAAGACGATTCGCCGCAGTTTCGTTTGCCGCGGCCCAGAAAGCTGCTCTGCACATGGTCAGTGCCTGGTGCGAAAGCAATCAGACGGTCCGAGTGCTCTGTCACGGCTGAATTGACGCACCGGTGGGAGGGCGAGGCTCCTGCCGAGCCGGTGCGGCGCGCTCCGCGGCTGGCTCGGCCGGAGCCTCGCCCTCCCGGTGTGCCGTCAAAACACGGTTGACGGAGCACTAGGCCAGCTTGTGACCCACGCCAAGAGCAACGCGATCACCGCCACTTCATCAGCAGCGTCGAGAAGCTCGACGCGGCCCGGATGCTGCAGCGGGTGCGTGGGCATTGGGGCAGCGAAAACCGGCTGCACGGGTGCCTGGATGTCACGTTTGGCGAGGATCAGCGGCGTGTCCGGACCGGCGATGCGGCCGAGAACTTCTCCCGCCTGAGCCGGATCGCCTTGAACCTGCTGAAAACCACCCCCGCGCCGTCCGCCCACGCCCGCAGCGTCCGCGCCCGGCGGTTACTGGCCGCCTGGGACCATGACTACCTGCTCAGCCTACTGACTCACGAATCCAAGGCCGGCACCTGAGAATGCGATGGCCCTGCGGGGGGTGACGGTACGTCGGACTCGGAGGTCCGACGCTACATTCGCTCGCTGGCGCTCGCGGCTCGGGGGGCCGATGCGGAGGTCGGCCGCTACAGTTCTATCGAAGAACGACGGTTCGCCGGACGCGGATGTCACGTCGCTCGACCTGCTTGCTTTCGGCATGCGCGATGACGCGGCCGCCGCCGGACGTGCTTCCGCC
>JAGVEP010000405.1 GCA_020058145.1 Phycisphaerae bacterium
CATAATAATTACATGCCTACGCGCCGCGGCGCGAAATCGCCACCAACTCGTTGCCGCAGCGCCACTTACCCTCGATCAGGCCCCGGAACTTCGGCCTAGCGCGGATTACGCGCCGTCCAGCGCGCCTTGCCGGCGCAAGGCCTCGATCTGCGCCGCTCCAAGCGCCAAGACGTTGGTGAGAATCTCGTCCGTATGTTCGCCCAGCCGTGGAGGAGGCTGGTAGATTGAGGCCGGCGTCTCAGAGTACTTGATTGGGATACCCGTGAGGCGCAGCGTGCCGATCGTCGGGTGCGGCACCTCAGCGAGCATGTCCCGGTGAAGGACCTGCGGGTCCGCGAAGAGCCGCTGCATGTTATTGACCGGCCCGCACGGGATCGAGGCCCCGACGAACAGCTCCAGCCACTCGTCGCAGGTCTTCTGCGCCATGATCTCGGCCACCAGCGGCAGGAGCACTTCCCGGTGCTCGACCCGCCGCGAGTTGCTCGCGAACCGCGGGTCGTCGATCCACTCGCTCCGCTCGACCGCCGCGCAGAAGTTGGCCCAGAGCTTCTGATTGGCCACCGCGATCGCGAGGGGCTGGTCTTTGGTGCGGAAGACCTGGTACGGGATGATCGATTCGTGCTCCGTGCCCCAGCGTGTGGCCTCTTTTCCCGCCACCAGGTAGTTGCTGGCGATGTTGGCCAGACATGCGACCTGAACGTCCAGGAGACTGGCGTCGATGTGCTGCCCGCGCCGGGAACGCTCACGCCAGAGCAAGGCCGCCGTAATCGCCCCCGAGGCGTGGACCCCGGTGAGCACGTCGGTGATCGCCACGCCCACCTTGCACGGTTCACCTCCCGATGGACCGGTGATCCACATGAGCCCGCCGACCGCTGAGAGCACCATGTCGTATCCGGGTCGATCCCGATAGGGACCATCCTGCCCGTATGCCGTGATCGAGCAATAGACCAGCCGGGGATTGAGTTCGCGCAGCGTTTCGTAGTCCAAACCGAACCGCTGCGTGAGGCCGGGTGTGAAGTTTTCCACCAGAACGTCGCAGACCCGCGCGAGTTCCTTGACCAGTTCCGCCCCGCGCGGGTTCTTCAGGTCGATCGCGATCGACTTCTTGTTGCGGTTGCAGCACAGGTAATAGGCGCTCTCGCCACCGACGAAAGGCGGTCCCCAGGTGCGCGTGTCGTCGCCCGTGCCGGGACGCTCGACCTTGATCACCTCGGCGCCCAAGTCCCCCAGCATCATCGTACACCACGGGCCCGCGAGGATCCTGGACAGGTCCAGGACACGAATCCCACTCAGCGGCAAGTCCTGCGCTGGTCGCTCGGCCATCCTGCGCTCCTTGAGGTCGCGACGACCCTCCGACATGCTGTGTGGCACCGCTCCAGAGCAGTGCCGCCCTGCGTTCGACGATCATGATACCGGCGCTGCGGACTCGTTCAACCTCCGGTCGGCCGGCCTTTGTTCAGCACGCCGCGCGCTGACGCGTGGGCCCCCGGGGCCTGACCGTTGCCGGCAGGCGAGCGGCGGGGGGACGTTGTGCGGCGCGCGTTCATCTGTGGTACTCTCATGTGGCTCGCAACGGCGCCGCGCAGCGGCAGTCCAGTTGCGTCGCCGCCGGCGACCATCGAGGGACTTGTGATGGGACGAGAGTTCCTTGAAGGTAACGAAGCTATCGCCCGCGGAGCCATGAAGGCCCGCTGTGACTTCTTCGCCGGCTACCCAATCACCCCGGCCTCGTCGATCCTGCACTATATGTTGGAGCTCGTGCCCGCGATTGGCGGGACGGCCATCCAGGCCGAGGATGAGATCGCCTCGATAGGTTTCTGCATTGGGGCGGCCATGGCCGGTCGCAAAGCCATGACCGCCACCAGCGGCCCGGGGATCAGTCTGTACAGCGAGAACATCGGTTTGGCCCAGATCGGCGAGACGCCTTTGGTCATCGTGAACGTCCAGCGCCAGGGCCCGGCGACCGGCTCCGCGACCAAGGGAGCCGAGGGAGACATTCAGTTCACGCGCTGGGTCACCTCCGGCGGACTCCCGGTCATCGCCCTCAGCCCGGCCACCGTCGGCGAGGCGTACGAGCTGACCTACCGCGCCTTCAACCTCGCGGAACAGTACCGCTCGCCCGTCTTTGTCCTCACCAGCAAGGAGATCGGCGTGACGCGCGAGTCGGTGGACCTGGACGCCATCGAGCTTCCGCCGTTGGTCGAGCGCAAGCGGGTCGGGGATGACGAAGAGTATCTCCCGCACCGCTTCGACCGGCCGGCCGATGTGCCGGCGATGTCGGACTTCGGCGGGGCGCACATCGCCCGGTACACGACCTCGACGCACGATCAGGCCGCGTACCTGACGGCCAAGCCTGCGGTCATACAAGAGATGATCGACCATTACACCGCCAAGATCGACGCGGTCGCCGATGACATCGCCCTCGTAAAGCGGGACTTCCAGGAGAGTGCTGAAACGCTGATCATCAGCTATGGCATCACCTCGAGGTCGGCCGCGGTGGCCGTCCGAGAGGCCCGGGCGCGCGGGGCCAGGGTTTCCTCGCTGGTCCTCCAGACGCTCTGGCCGGTTCCGCAGCGAGCCATCCTGGCGGCACTGGACGGGATCAGGAGGGTTATCGTGCCGGAGATGAACATGGGCCAGTATCGGCTTGAGATCGAGCGACTGGCTCCAACCGGCGTCGCCGTGATCGGCGTGAACAAGATGAACACCACGCTGATCTCACCGGCCGAGATCCAGCGCACCGGAGGCTTGCTGTGAGTACCACCGGAGCCCCTGCAACACCGTGCGCGAGCTACATGACCGACAAGCTCGGTCCACTGCCGTTCTGTCCCGGGTGCGGTCACCACGTGGTCGCTAAAGCCCTCGACCAGGCACTGGTGAAGCTGCAACTCGACCCGCACAAGGTCGTGATTGTCACCGACATCGGCTGTATCGGCCTGTCGGATCGGTACTTCACCACGAACGCGTTCCACGGGCTGCACGGCCGCGCGGTCACTTACGCCTGCGGGCTGAAGCTGGCCCGCCCGGAACTGACGGTCATCGCCCTCATGGGCGACGGGGGCTGCGGTATCGGCGGAACGCACGTGCTCAACGTCGCCCGGCGCAATATCGGTATCACGCTCATCGTGGCCAACAACTTCAACTACGGGATGACCGGCGGGCAGCACTCGGTGACCACGCCCAGCGCCGGGATCACGTCCACGACGCCGTGGGGAAACGTGGAAGGCCCCATGGACCTGTGCGGAACCACGATCGCGGCCGGCGCGGCCTGGGTGGCGCGCTGTACGATGTTCGACAAGGATCTTGCGGACGTCATGGCTCAGGCTCTGGCGCAGCCGGGCTTCGCGCTGCTGGACGTCTGGGAGCTGTGTACGGCCTACTACGCGCCGCGCAACAGAATGAAGAAGAAGGAGCTGGATGACCTGCTGGCCAGTGACGGCCTCAGGCTCGGCGTGCTGGCCGACACGCCGCGTCCGGAGTACAGCGCGCGCTACCGGGCGGCCTACGAGACCGGCCGAGCGGCGAGCAAACGCAGACCCGCGATTGAGGTACAACACGGCAACTCCGTGCCGCGGCAGACCGGCATCATCATCGCGGGCAGCGCAGGCCAGAAGATCAGGTCCACCGCGGCACTATTTGCCCAAGCCGGCATGTTCAGCGGCCTTGAGGCCACGCAGAAAGACGACTACCCGATCACGGTTATGACCGGACACTCGTTAGCTGAGCTCATCTTCAGCCGGCAGCGCATTGACTATACGGCCATCGAAGCGCCCGACTACCTCCTGGTGATCTCCGAGGACGGCCTGATCAGCAGTCACGACCGGCTCCAGCGGCTCCCGGACACCTGCACGGTATATGCGGAGCAGTCGCTCGACCTACCGGTAACCAAGGCCAGGGTTGTTCGCTGTCCCATTGCCCAGGCAGCCGCCCAGGCCGGCAGACGGTCGGTGGCGGTCATCGCGGTGGCCGCGATGCTGCAGGACACCGGGCTATTCCCGTTGGACGCATTCGCGCGGGCCATCTCGACTTTTCAGGAGGCCAACATCGCCGAGGCTAATCTGAAGGCGCTGAAGGCCGGCGCCGCGCTGGTCAGCGACCGACTTTCTGCGGATTGACGGCGAGAATCCGCGCGGGATCGAGACGAGCCAGCGATGCAGGGAGTATGCCAAACGGAGAGTCATCCATGCCAGCCAGGCTTGCCGTTCCGGAGACGATGGTGGATTCCGTCAGCGCTCTTGTCGCGAGCGAGGGGCTGCCGCTGACCGTCGTGGCGGGCGACGACGGTGACGTACAAGTCGTGGAATCGACGGATCGCCGGCAGAGCACGGCGACGGTGCTGCAGGCCGGTGGGTGGATCGCGTGCAGCACCGCACTCCGGATGGCGGAGACGCTCGGCGTGACCGCGGGCGGCCTCGGCAAGCTGCTGGACCACATCGACATCCGGGTCCGCGCGTGTCAGTTGGGTTGCTTTGAATGAGCTTGACCTGGGTCATCTGTGGTGCCGGGCGGCGTGTCGGCAAGACGAGCCTTGCGCAGCGGCTCTGCGGGGTTTTGCCAAACGCGGTCTACGCTAAGCAGGGTTGCGGCACGTGGCGGGCTGGCAAGCAGCCGAATCTCTTCCGCACAGGCCAGGAACTGGCACTTTTCATGGCCGCGGCGCGAGCGCAGCACGAACACCTCGTGGTGGAATCCAACGAGCTGGCCCGTGGCGGGGACGGCGACATCATCATCTTTATCGACGGCACGCCGGGATGGACCGACTACCGCCCCGACGTCGATCTGCTGCGCGCGAAGTCGCACGTGCAGATCGCCGTGGGTGTTCTGCCAGCTAGCTGGCACGAGGCGCTGCGGCTGAAGGTGCCTTCGCCCGCGCTGCGCGACGCCGTCTGTGCGTTGTTCGCCGGGTGCGCGGACTGGGCGCGTGTGCCAGACGCGGGGGTCCGCCGGGTGACGCCGGTTCGTTTCTCGGCCGAGGGCGGCCCGTCCGTCGCGGATCCGTGCGAGGTCGCGGCGGAGGAGCTCATCACTGTGATGATCCAGGGCGTCGGGAACTTCGCGCTACTGTGTACGCCCTGTGATGTGGAGGCGCTGGCAATCGGGTTTGCGTTCTCGGAGGGTCTGATCGCGTCGCGCGACGACGTGCAGGCCTGCGCCTATCGGCCGAACGAACGCTGCATCGCGTTGCGGCTGGATCCGCCGCCCCAGGACCCGACGAGCCGGAATCTGATTATGACGAGCTCGTGCGGTCTGTGCGGCAGCCGCAACATCGACCGGCTGCTGGCGAACGCGGTGGTTTGCGGTGACGAACTCCGTGTTCAGGTGCCGGTGCTGCACGCCACCGTCGCCGAGATGCAGGTGCGCCAGCGGCTTTTTGCGCGGACGGGCGGTACGCACGCCGTGGGGATTTTCACCGCCGCGGGCGCGATGCTTGCTATCGGCGAGGACATCGGCCGCCACAACGCCTTCGACAAGGCGCTGGGGCAGTGTCTGCTGCAAGGCGTGCCGACCGCGGGCCACGCCGCCGTACTTTCCGGGCGGGTAAGCGTGGAACTGGTCGCCAAGGCGGCGCGTGCGGGGCTGGAACTCGTCGCGGCCGTCTCGGCACCGTCTTTTCTGGCGATTCAAGCGGCCGAACGCTGCGGCGTCACACTCTGCGGCTTTGTCCGTGAGGGTCGCGCGACCGTGTACACACACCCGCACCGCATCGTCGGCCCCGCGCGGTAACTACAGCGCGGCAGCGACCGCCGGAAGGGGTCCCTGGACCTCCTGGCTCATCCGGCAGCCCGTTGCCGTGGCAGGGCCCATGGTCACAGGGACAACGCCGGGGTCGGCTCTTACGCATTGATGAACTTTCCGGCTTGCTGTAAACTCGGTTTTTGAGCATTTCAACGAAAGGCGCAGCGATGATAGCAGCAGAACCTCGGAACGTCAGCGAGGATGTCTGGATCCCGACGAGTTGCGGGCAATGCTACTGCATGTGCGGTATCAAAGTTCGTCGACAAGACGGGATCGTGACGGAGATCGAGGGCAACCCGGATGCGCCGACGGGGCGCGGGAAGATCTGCGTGAAAGGTCTCGCCGCGCCGCAACTGCTCTATGATCCGTATCGCGTGAACTACCCGCTGAAGCGGACCAACCCGCAGAAGGGTCTGGGTGTCGATGCGAAGTGGCAGCGCATATCCTGGGAGGAGGCGCTGGACACCGTCATCGCCAAGCTGAAGCAGTGCCAGCAAAAGGATCCGCGGGGTGTCTACTTCCAGGCCACCACGACCCAGGCCGCGGAGATCCGCTTTGGCGTCATCGGCTTCATGAAGGCCTTTGGCACGCCGAACTACTGGGTCTCCGGGGGGGGGCTGCACTGCGGCAACGGCGCCCATTTCATGAACGGGATCATGCACGTGGCCTGGTCGATCATCCCGGACTTTGCGCACTGCAATCTGCCCTTGAACTTCGGCTGCTCCAAGGGCCACGGCGCCGGCCACGTCGCGGTGCAAAACGCGACGCAGGCAGCCGATGCCCGCGCCCGTGGCGCCCGGACGATTACCTTCGATCCTTTCCAGAGCGCGCAGGCTTCCAAAGCCCATGAGTGGGTGCCCATCCGGGTGGGCACCGACGGCGCGCTGGCCCTGGGTCTGGTGAACTGCCTGCTGAATGAACTCGGTGTCTGGGACGCCGAGTACCTGAAATACAAGACCAATGCACCCTACCTGATCCGCCCCTCCGACGGCCGGTACATGCGCGACAACGACACCCACAAGCCCTTGGTGTGGGATCTCGTCGACAACCGCCCGAAAGTCCACAACGACCCGTCTGTGACGCGCGTCGAGTACGAGGACCAGGCCCACGATGTCGCCCTGCAGGGCCAGTACAAGGTCAACGGCGTAGTGTGCAGCACGGCGTTTGACCTGCTCAAGGAGCACGTCAAGAAGTACACGCCGCAGTACGTGGCGGAGATCACCTGGGTACCGGCGGCGACCATCCGCCGCGTGGCCAAGGAAATCGCCGAGAATGCCGAGATTGGCTGCACCGTCACCATCCAGACCGAGAAAGGCCCGAAGAAGATTCCCAAGCGTCCGATCGCGACCCATTTCTTCCGCGGGTCGCAGGGCCACGTCAACTCCGGCTGGACGTGTCTGTCCATTGACATGGTCAACCACATCGTCGGCGCGGCCGACACCTACGGAGGCGCGCTGGGGCTGGGCGCGGCGGTCTGCGGCGGATACGAAAAAACCGGCAAGCCGTACCAGATCCCCTACCCCGATGACGACGGCCTGCTGGTCTGCAAGGCCTGGGTATACGACCACGTGCCCTATCCGCTGCGGGTGCCGAAGCCGCCCACGCGGCTCGATCTGCACGATATGTTTCCGACCTCGATTTACAACGCGCTCACCATCACCAGCCCGAGATGGTTCGACATGTTGGAGCGCTTCAAGATCCCGTACCGGCCGGACATCATGATCAACTTCGGGTCGAACTCGGTCATGACCATGGGAAACGCTGAGGCGGTCACGGAGAATTTTCTGAAGAAATTCAACTTCGTGCTCTCGTTTCAGCTCTACCTCACGGAGTTCGAGGAGGCGGTCGCCGACATTGTGCTGCCGGATGCGTGCTTTCTCGAACGCTACACGCCGGCGGTCAGCTTTCCGTCGACCTTTTCCCATCCGCAGGGCGAGGACGACTGGGGCTGGACCATCCGGCAGCCGGTTATCAAGCCGTTGCACGAACGCCGCGACTTCAACGAGGTCATGCTGGACATTTGCAAGCGGCTCGGCATCCTGCCCAAGTACTACAAGGGGCTGAACGACGCCGTGGTCATGCGCTACGGCGGTGCCTTGGACCAGAAGTACAAGCTCTGCGAGGACGGCAGCGTCGAGCATACCTGGCCGGAGGTCACGGACCGCCTGCTCAAGGACCGCTTCGGTGAGGAGCACGGTCTCGAGCACGTCCGGAAGACAGGCGTCTTCACCTGGCCCAAGCGCAAGGAGGACGTCTACTGGAAGTGGTTTAACCCCTCGAGGGTACCGATTTACTTCGAGTACTTCATCGATTCCGGCGAGCAGATTGCCAAGCTGTGCGCCGACTTCAACGCCAAGGAGTTCTTCGACCTCGACTGGTCGCGATTCAAGGCGCTGGCGGACTGGTACCCGTGTCCGAGTCACACCGAGACAAAGCCCGAATACGACATGTACACTTTTTACTGGCGCGCGGTCATGCACTGTAACTCACTCACGCAGCAAAACCCCTGGCTGGACGAATGCGCGCAGGAAGACCCCTTTGTCTACGCCATCCAGATGCACCGGAAGACCGCTGAGGAGAAAGGGATCCGGCATGGCGACAAGGTGTGGCTGGAGAACCCCGCGGGCCATCGCGTGAAAGGGTGGGTGGGGCTAACCGAGGGTATCGAGCCCCGCCACCTGGCCATCGCCTCCGTCGCCGGCCACTGGGGCGAGTACATGCCCATCGCCAAGGGCAAGGGCACCTTTTTCAATGATCTGGTCGAAATGGACAAGGAACATACCGATCCACTGACCTTGAACCAGGATATCTGCTGTCGGGTCAAGATCTACAAAGCGTAAGACAGAGGGTCGCGCTGGACTGCCCTTTCGCTTTCCTCCGCTGCTAAAACCTCTGTTGGAGGCCGCAACATGGCACGTTACGGAATGGTGATCGACCTCAAGCGCTGCTATGGCTGTTACGCCTGCATGCTGGCCTGCAAGGTCACGAACCACCTCCCGCCCAACGTGTTCTGGAGCCGGGTTCTCAAGGGCGAGTCCGGGACGTACCCCAACGTCGTCCGGCAGGCGCTGCCCGTGCTCTGTTTCCACTGCGAAGACCCCGGGTGCGTCAAGGTCTGCCCGACCAAGGCCACGTACAAAGACGAAGAGGGCGTGGTCGTCATCGACAAAAATGTCTGCGTGGGCTGCAAGTACTGCATGATGGGGTGCCCCTACGGGGCGCGCTACACCGTACCGGAGTGGAAGAGCTACTTCCCGGCAGGTCTGCCCCTGTCCGAGTTGGAGCAGTTCCAGAAAAAGGCCTGGGAGGAGAAGTCCGGGTGCGGCGTGGCCACCAAGTGCGACTTCTGCAGCGACCGGCGAAAGAACGGCAAGGAGCCCGCGTGCGTGGCCGCCTGTCCGGCCAACGCGCGCATCTTCGGCGACCTGGACGACCCGCAGGGCGAGGTGTCCCAGTTGGTTAAGCAGGGCCGCGGGTTCGTCCTGAAGCCCGAACAAGGCACAAACCCCAAAGTCTATTATCTGCCGCCGCGGTAGCGAAGTCCACGTTTCCAACAAGGAAAACAAGGACTTGAAGTTGGAGACAAGCATGAGCTCGCAATTACACGGCCTGGTTCAGACCGAGTGGCGTTGGCTGATTGCGATATATCTGTTCCTCGCCGGCGTCGGAGGAGGGGCGCATATCACGGGAGTCGCCGCGGACTTCCTTGGGTGGACGAAACTGGCCAACCTCGGAATCTGCCTGGGTTGGCCCCTGGTGTTGATCGGCTGCCTGTGCCTGCTCGGCGACCTCGGCAACATGGGTAATGCCTGGCGCGTCGCCAGAAAGCCGGACACCTCCTGGATCGCCCGCGGCACCCTCATCATCTCGATCTTCATGCTTGTGGGTTTCATCCACATGCTTCTGTGGGTCTGGCCCGGGACTGGGGACACGACAGATAGCACCACCCGCCACGTCGTTGGCGTGCTCGGGGCAAGCTTCGCCTTTGCAACAATGATCTATACCGGTCTGCTGCTCGGAGATGCGATTCCAATTCCCTTCTGGAGCACGGCGCTGTTGCCGATCCTGTTCTTTCTGTCCGCGCTTTCCACAGGGATCATGGCGGTCATCCTCGCCGGCGTGACGGCCGGAGCGGATGAGGTTCAGCTTCTCACGCTGGCAAAGGTCGACATCCTGCTCATCGCGGCCGAGGCGCTCGTACTGGCCGTCTACCTGCACGGTACATACCGGCTTCCCAACTCGCGAATGTCCGCGGAACACGTCCTCAAAGGCGCGGCTGCCCCGATGTTCTGGCTTGGCGTGGTGGTGTGCGGGCTCGCGCTGCCTCTGGTGATCGATGCCAGCGGGTCGCGCGGGGCCGCGGCGGTTCTGGCCTCAACCCTCGGGCTGATCGGCGGGCTGTGCCTCCGATACGTGGTGCTGGCCGGAGGAGCCGCGTATCCGATCGTGGCGGCAGGCTTCACGTTTCGACCCGTCACACGGCTCAAGGAGCCCGTACCGGGAATCGGCAAGCTGCCCCCGAGCTGAGCGCGGATTGTGCCGTTGTTCCTCGCTATGAAGAGCTCCATCCTGGTTGCTGCGCAGGCACTTGCTACTAATCCGTGCAATAAATATATGACATTCTGTTGCTTTTGTGTTATACTTCATGGATGAAGACCCGCGACACACGTTGTCTCTCGCCGGATGCTCAAGAAGACCTGCGGTTCCGAGTCGTGCGGGCCATCCGCGCGGGGCTGAAGAAGAGCGTCGCGGCCCGCACGTTCGGCGTGTCGCGCACCGCGCTCGACCGCTGGTTGAACATCGTCGAACTCGGGAACATCACCTCGCTGAGGTCCAAGCCGCGTGGGCGGCCGAAGGGCACGCGCCTGGCGCCGTACGAAGCCGCCACGACGGTGCGGCTGATTACCGACCGCTGCCCCGACCAACTCAAGCTGCCGTTCGCGCTGTGGACGCGGGCGGCGGTGCAACTGCTGCTGGCCGAGCGTTTCGGGCTGGAGGTCTCGGTCTGGACGGTCGGCCGCTACCTGGCGAAGTGGGGCCTGACGCCGCAGAAGCCGTTGCGGCGGGCGTACGAACGCGATCCGGTCGCCGTGCAGCGCTGGCTGGACGAGGAGTACCCGGCGATCGAGCGGCAAGCCCAGGCCGAAAAGGCCGAGATTCACTGGGGGGATCAGATGGGCCTGCGCTCGGATCATCAGACCGGCACGAGTTATGGCCGCCGCGGGCGGACGCCGGTGATCCCCGGCACCGGGCAGCGTTTCCGCTGCAACATGCTGGCGACCATCACCAACCGCGGCGAACTGAGCTTCATGGTGTTCAAGGAGAATTTCAACGGCGGCGTGTTCCTCAAGTTCGCCACGCGGCTGCTACGGCTGCGCCGGCGCAAGGTGCTGCTGATCCTCGACCGGCACCCGGGGCACCGCTCCGCCGAAGTCCAACGCTGGCTGGCGCGACACGCCGACCGGCTGGAGGTCTTCTTCCTGCCCGGCTACAGCCCAGACCTGAACCCCGACGAATTCCTGACCCAGGACGTGAAGAGCAACGCGCTCGGCCGCCAACGTCCCGCCACGCGGAGCCAACTGATCGAAGGCGTGCGGTCGTGCCTCCGCAGCACGCAACGCCAACCCGCAATCGTCAAGAGCTACTTCCACGCAGAATCCGTCCGCTACGCCGCAGGGTAGACTTGTTCAATGTTTACTGCTACCGGTAATATGAATATTGCTAGCGGATGCCCAGGAGCAGCCCAGCCACGCGAGGACCAAGACGGGAAGGTATCGTTTCATGCTCGGCAGACCTCTTTCCATGTCGCCATCACGCTCGAACCGCGCCACAACCACTCCCAGGGTGTCGCGGCCGGGCTCTGCACCGGCCGAACCGTAGCGGCCGGGCTCCGTACCGGGCCGAACCGTAGCGGCCGGGCTCCGTACCGGCCGAACTGACGGCCGCCATCGCACCCACCATCAATACATCATTCTACCAACACCAAGGTCCCATCGTTGTCGCTCTCCCGACATCCGGGCTGAGGGCTGAGGGCCCCATCGCCTCACCGCTTTCGCCCCGGACGCTCCGCACCCGAGCTTGCTATAGTCCAGGGCGGCAGCGCGGTGCAGGTCAAGATAGCCGAGAACAAATAACTTAAATTCCGTCGCCGACCGTTTGTACCGGACCACGCCGCGTCGCGGGCGAGAACACCCACGGGTCGGAGGTTGCCGGCTCCGCGGTAGTACGCGCCGGTTCGCTGCCGCCGACGTCGGCCGCTGCTCGCCGATGCTCCGTCCACTGGTACAGGCTGTTTCATGACCATGTTATCATGCCGCGATGTCGCTACGCGTGCGGCGGACGCTCTCCTGGCTCGGAACCGCGGCGGTTATCGCGGTATTGGCGAGCGCCGTGCGCCGGCTGCCGGGCAGTGGGGGCCTGTACGAGGAGTTGCACTGGCTGCTGAGCCGTGCCCCGACCACGCGGACGCTGAATCAGGCGTTCGGGCTGACGTTGCTCGCTGAGCAGCAGCGCCTGGGCAGCACCTGGGCCGCGTGGGCGAGGTTACTGCGCGACGACGATCCCCAGGTGGTGCAAAATGCGCTGACTGTGCTGGGTGACAAGCTGCGCAGCGACCCGCAATGCCGGCGCCCGGAGATGGCGGACGTGCGGGACGTGGTTCAGGACTGGCTGCGGCAGACGCCCGATTCGAATGTGCCGCCTTCGTCCGCGGCGGTGTTTGACAAGATGTTTGAGCCCGATTGGAGGCGAAAGTTTGAGAGCAGTAGTGGAACGCGTCCAGGGGGCGACGGTCACCGTGGCGAATGAGGTCGTCGGGCGGATTGACGGCGGGCTGCTGGTTTATGCGGCGGCTGCGCCGGACGATGGGGACACGGACGTCGCCTATATTGCTGACAAGGTGGCGCACCTGCGCGTTTTTCGCGATATCGAGGGGAAAATGAACCTGTCGGTCGGGGAGAGCGGCGGGGCAGTCTTGCTGGTGAGCGCTTTCAGCGTGCATGCCGACGCACGGAAGGGTCGCCGGCCGTCGTTCGAGGGGTCTGCATCGGGACCGGTCGCCGAGCCGCTGATTGAGAAGCTTGCGGCGGCGATTGGCACGCTCGGGCTGCACGTCGAAACGGGCCGTTTCGCAGCCGACATGGCGGTCGCGTCGGTCAATGATGGACCGATATGTGTGCTGCTCGACTCGCGGCGGCTGTTCTGACCCGCCGCACCGGCCCGCGGCCGTCCGCGAGATTCTGTCAGACTCGCCGGCAGGCGAGCTACGTCTGGTAGGCGGCGGTGCCGGCACGGATTTGGATCGTCGCAAGTTGCCGGCCGAGGTCGTGTTTCGAATCGTATCGGTGGACGAGAGCGCGCGCCCGGCGCGTCAAACTCGTCTTCCAGAACGAACCCCTTGCTGTGACACACGGGACCGCCGATAGAATGAAAGGACCCGGTGAGCACGCCCGGTAGACAGCTATCGAGGTCCGAAAACACCGGTTGCAGCCGACCACCGGATGCGGTAAAACACCTGGCGCGGCACGGATGCCGCAGAGTACGAGCGAGGACAGGCTCATGACTCCCGAGCGACGTAATGCATCCATCGTAGGTGGCTTGATCGCGGCGATGACCGTCGGCGCGGCCGTTCTGCTAGGCCTCGAATCGTGGTTCTTCCCCAAGACGCCGCAGTGGTCCGACAATGTCGCGCTCACGGCTGAGCGTGGCGTGCGGATCGACGAAGTTGAAGTCGCCTTCGCGGCGTCGGAAACGGCGGTGGACGTCGGTTCGGACAGCGATGATAGCCTCTGCGAGATCGACCTGGGCGGTGCGGCGCGGTGGGAGCCGCGCGGTCCGCGTGTACGGCTGTTTGTAATCGGCGCCCAGGGCGACACGCTGAGTGACGCACAGAAGCGGACGTTGCTTGACGCGCTCGGCAGCTTGAGTCAGGCGGGCGCCCAGACGCCCGGGGCGGTCCCGGTGCGGCTGGCAGCGGACTGCGGTATTCGCCTGCCGCCCGAGGTGCCGGAACCGGCGAAGGACTTGTGCAACTTCCTGATTCGCAAGGGGTTCGTTCAAGCAGTCCGGTAGGAACGGGACGGCCAGGTAGCAGGACGCGTGCCGGGGCGCGACGGTCGCGTCGGCCGTGAATCGCCAGCGATGTTGCTCGGCAGGAGCCTCGTTTGTCCCTCGGGCGCCGCCCCTGGTTACGCCAATGCGGAAACTGACTCGGCAGCGGCGGGAAAAGGCAAGACCTCCGCCGGTGCCAATAACGCGGTTCGACGATGCCAACGCGAGCCATTCCAGTTCTGTCGGGTTACGAGCTGATCTCACGGATCGGTCGCGGCGCCGGTGCGATCATCAGCCTGGCGCGCGCTGAGGCGCGCGGCGGCTTCGTCGCCATCAAGCACATCGTGCGCAACGGGCCGGAAGACGACAAGTTCATCGCCCAGGCGGAGAACGAGTACGAGGTCACCCGCGGGTTCGTACACCCCAATCTGCGGCAGTGCTACGACATCGTGCGCGTCCGACGGTGGCTGAAAACCCGCGAGCTCGTGCTGGTCATGGAATATGTCGACGGCGACCGGCTGGAGGACGAATGTCCGGACGCAATCGAGGCCATCCTGGCGATATTCATACGCGTTGCGGAGGGCCTGCACGCCCTGCACCAACATGGCTACGTCCACGCCGACATCAAGTCGCACAACATTCTGCTCGCTAAGGACGGCGGCGTGAAGATCATCGACTTCGGGCAGAGCTGCCCGCTGGGGCACACCAAGGAGCGTGTACAGGGCACGCCCGAGTTCATCGCTCCAGAACAGGTCCAGCGCCGGCCGCTCGATCAGCGCACCGACGTCTACAACCTGGGGGCCACGATGTACTGGGTCCTCACCGGCAAGCACTACCGCACGCTGATCACCGTGGCGAGCCCGGGGGCCACGCGCATCTCGCTCGAATCGGGCCGCGGCAACGAGCCGCCGCACGAGTTGAACCCCAAGATTCCCGTTCCGCTTTCGCGGCTGATTCTGGACTGCTGCGAAACCGAGAAAGAGCGACGGCCGCGCGACATGCGCGAAGTTCTGGCGCGGCTCGAAATCGTCCAGCACATGTTGGAGCGCAAGATCGCCACACCGCAGGCCGGTGGCGAGGGCGAGCCGCGCTCGGAGTCCTGACCCCGGATGTCGAGAAGTACAGCATGGCCAGTCGTCGATGGCGCACAGTGGATGAGGTCGGCGTGAGCAAGGCGTCCGAAGCCAAGCAGGCCTGCGCCTGGCTGCACGAAGCGGCGCAGCTCATCCGGGAGGATCCGAATCGCCAGGCGTCGCTGCTCTCGTTCGGCGCGGCCGGGCAGCTCGTGATGACCGGCGACCTGCACGGACACCTGCGCAATTTCGAGAAACTCCAGCGGTTTTGCGCGCTCGAGAGCAGTCCTGGCCGCGTCGTCATGCTGCACGAACTGATTCACACCGAGCCTGACCCGCCCGGTACGCCGGACTTCTCGATCGACCTGCTGGTCCGGGCCGCGCAGTGGAAGTGCGACTTTCCCGACAACATCTTCTTTCTCCAGTCCAACCACGAGCTTTCGCAACTGCTGGACCACGAGATCACGAAGGGTGGGCGCTACGTGCTCCTGGACTTCGAGCGCGGTCTTGAAGCCCGCTACGGCCCGGCGACCGGCGACGTGCTGGTCGCCATCAAGGACTACATCGCGTCCCTGCCGCTCGCCGCCCGCCTGGCTAACGGCATCTTCCTGTCGCACAGTCTCCCCGACGCGCTCAACATTGATCGGTTTGATTGTTCGATCTTCGAGCGTGAGCCACTGCCGACCGACTACCTCCCCGGCGGCTCGGCCTATGCCCTCGTGTGGGGCCGCTTTCACACGCCGGCGCTCGTCGAGCAGTTCGCGCAGCGCCTGGGCGTCGACGTCTTCATTGCCGGGCACACTCCGCAGGAGATGGGCCACACGCGCATCGGCCGCCTGCTGATTCTGGCCAGCGAGCACGCCCACGGCGTGTTCCTGCCGATCGACCTGAGCCGCAAGTACACCGCCGAAGAACTCGAAGAGCACATCCGCAAGTTCGTCAGTGTGGCTTGACGACGTATCCGGCAGCGCGCCGTTCGGATATCGTGCCGCGGTGGCAGCGGTGACCGGCTGGAACCCGGTTCCACGGTGAACAGCGCGCCTGGGAGGCCACATGGCCGCGACCGACCCGCTGAGCGAAAAAGTCTACGCCGCCGCAGAAAACCGCAGCATGAGCATGCTGGACCTGCTCGCGCTCTTCAAGCGCGGCGGCAGCGCGCGGGTCACCGACCTGCACCTGAAGGTCGGCCGTCCGCCCTGCTATCGCATCGACGGCGAGCTGAAGGTCACGAGTGCCCGGCCCCTCGATCAGCCGACGCTCGAGCGGCTCACGCGGACGCTGCTCGACGACACGCAGATGAAAACGCTGCACCAGCACCGCTCGGTCAACGCCTCGCGCATCATCGAGACTTTCCGCTACCGGCTGAACGCGTACTACGACATCCGCGGGCTGGCGCTGGCGATCCGCGCCCTCGACACGTCGCTCCCGTCGATCGAGTTCGTCGGCTTCCCGAACGAGGTGTGGCGGGACATGATCAACCTGAGCCAGGGGCTGGTGCTGGTCACCGGCACGACCGGGGCCGGCAAGTCCACGACCATCGCCGCCCTGATCAACGAGATCGGACGGACGCGTCCGTGCCACATCATCACGCTCGAAGACCCGATCGAATACGAATTCCACAGCGACATCGCCATGATCTCGCAACGTGCCATCGGCCGCGACGTGCCCAACTACGAGCGCGGGCTGCGGGATTGCCTGCGCGAGGACCCGGACGTGATCTTCGTCGGCGAAATGACCGACGTGGAATCGTCGACCTGGACGCTCGCCGCCGCCGAGACCGGCCACCTCGTTTTCTCCGGGATTCACACGCGCAACGCGGTCGGCACGATCACCCGGCTACTCGACATGTACCCGGCCAACCGGGCGGAAGAGGTGGCCAACCAGCTTTCGCTCAGCCTGCGCTACATCATCTCACAGAAGCTGGTCCAGCGGCAGGACAAGCCCGGCCGCGTCGCGGTGATGGAGATCCTCAACAACGTCTACTCGGTGGCCAACTGTATCCGCCAGATCAAGCTCGACCAGATTTACTCGCTGATGCAAACGCACACCCGTGAGGAGCCGGGCCAGCGCATGACCACGCTGGAGCGCTCGCTGGCGAAGCTGGTCAAGGCCGGCACCGTCTCGCAAGTTGAAGCCGAGCGCGTCGCCAATGAGCCCCGTGTGCTGGAGGACGAGCTCAAGCGGTAGCGTCGGCCCTCCGAACTCAGCCCAAGATCCAAGATACAAAAGCGGGCTACCGGCAGAGTCTCCCTCCGGTCACCGCGGAAAAGGAGCGGGCGAGTCGAGCATGGGCGTGGGCGGGACTCGACTCGCCCTTCATCAGGGGAACGGGGTTTCAAACGGGGCCGTAGCGGCCACGCCGCACTGACTGTCAGGAACACAGTGCGACACGGCACGCCATCCCTGGGCACACTACGAACCCCAGGCCTTCATGGCCACGTCGCAGTGTCAAGCGGCCGTTTAGCCGTGGCGCACCAAAGTCCGGTGCTTGAACGCCATGCGACGCTAGTTTCGCTAAGCGGCTAGCTATCCTCTTTCGCCGGGGGGGCCGCCAGCGGCGACAGGCTCGCAGGGCACAGCCCCACGCGCGCCGGCTCGTCGGCCAAACCCCACGCCAACATCTCGCTCCGCATCAATTCCCG
Source organism: Phycisphaerae bacterium (assembly GCA_020058145.1). GTDB lineage: Bacteria > Planctomycetota > Phycisphaerae > UBA1845 > Fen-1342 > JAGVEP01. Next base: position 17,501 of record JAGVEP010000405.1, read on the forward strand.
CAGGAACGCGCCCGAAACCACGCGATAATCGAGCGCAAACACCTGGTTCTCAATCCGGCCGGCCAGGAACCGCGCCACCGGATAGCGCAAGCCATAGTGGTTCTGTAGCGTTTCTACGAGCCGCGCCTTGCACCAGAGTTCGCCTTCCTGCGCGGGCCGCTGCGGATCGACGACGCGAATCCGCACGCGTCGCCAGCGCCGCTGCTGCCGGTGGGTAGCCAACTCGTCGGCCACATCGCTCAGGCCGGTCTGCTGCAACACGCAGCGCACGCACCGATAGAGGTAGTTCGTCGAGGGCGGGACGGGGTCGCGCCACTCCTGCAGGTGCATCGCCACCGCCTTGCTCAGCGGACTGGCCAACCGCGGGTCATACGCCTGTCCGCGCATGACCGTCGCCAGGCAGTTCGTGAGTTTCGTCAGGCTGAACCGCTCCAGGGTCCCGTCGTGCTTCGTCACCACTACCTGTCTGAGGCTCCTCACGCTTCCGGCTTTCCTTCAAAGAGACTCTGCTGCCCGGGGATCTCCTCGGCCGCACGCTCGATCACGTCCCGCGCTTCCTCGATAAAATCACCCACGTCCTCGAACTGGCGATACACGCTCGCAAACCGCACATAGGCCACTTTATCCACTCGCCGCAGCACTTCTGCGATCCGCTCGCCAATCGTCTGGCTCGAGACCTCCTTCTCGAAGCTCGTAACGAGGTACTCCTCAACTTCGTCGACTACCTGTTCCAACCGCTCGGACGGAATCGGCCGCTTGTACGCTGCCCGCTGGATACCCTGCAGCATGTTGTCGCGGTTGTACGGCACCCGCGATCCGTCGCGCTTGATTACCGCTAGCCGAATCGCCTCTTCGATCCGCTCGTACGTCGTGTAGCGCCGTCCACACTTCAGACATCGCCGCCGACGACGGATACACCGCCCGGTTTCCGTCGCACGCGAATCGATGACCTTGTCGTCGTCGGCCTTGCAGAACGGACACCACATCGGGCCCTGATCCGATCACGTCACCCCCTCGGCGAAAGGCCAGCGCGCCTCAAGACTTCCGTGCCACCGCCGAGGTGTCTACCGTGCGCAGCTCCTGCCGCGCTCGACGCACTACAGATTGTGATAGCAGGTAGTTTAAGACACAATATGCGGGGTGTCAAACAAAAATGCGCGCCACGCGGGACTTTTCCGCCGCCACTCGCTATAAAGCGCCTCCCCATGGCTCACCCCATCGCCGAGTTCGTGCATGGCGGCCTACGCCTGGTCGGCTCTTCGCTCGCCGGCGAGGAAAGCTACGTCACCGCGCCCGAACTGAACCTCGCCTTCGACGTGGGCCGGGCACAGCGCGATCTGCTGGCCGTCGACCATGTGTTCCTGACGCACGGCCACATGGACCACGCCGCCGGGATTGCCTACTACTTCTCCCAGCGCATGTTCCTCGACAACCCGCCCGGACACATGTACGTGCCCGAAATCCTCGTCGATCCGATCCGACGCCTGCTGCGGGTCTGGGCCGATATCGACGGCAACGAGCCGCCCGCGAACATCCACGCCGTCCAGGCCGGCACCGACGTGATCCTGCGCCGTGACTTGATTGTGCGCCCCTTCGCGGTGAACCACCCCTGCCTGCGCCGCGGCCGCTGCCCCGCGCCCGCCCTCGGTTACACCGCCATTGAAGTCCGCCACAAGTTGATCGACGCGTACCAGAATCTGACCGGCCCACAACTCGTCGAGCTGAAAAAACAGGGTGTCCAGATCACCCGGCGGCTCGAAATCCCGCTCGTCGCCTACTGCGGCGATACGGCGGCGGGCAACTTCCTCGACCTCGACTACGTCCGCAACAGCAAGGTGCTCCTGCTCGAGTGTACCTTCGTCGACCCCGACCACCTGGACCGCGCCCGCGCCGGCGGCCACCTGCACATCTCCGATCTGCCGGCCATTCTGCCGCGTCTGAACAACGAAAAAATCGTCCTGATCCACCTCTCGCGGCGTACAGCCTTGGCCGTCGCCCGCACGGTGCTCCGCCAGACACTCGGGCCAGGCGGCGACGAGCGGGTGTCGTTTTTCATGGAGCATCGTCAACGCTGGCGCCCGGCGGTGCGCGAGAGCGAGCCGCCGGCGGAGGCGTAGCCCAGTTTGACGATTTCAGAGCGTCGCCGATTCCAACGGATCGTAAGTTCATGAAGGCGAACCGAATACCAAGAGCCACGACCTCCGAACGGGCATTTGTCCGCGACCTGCAACGCCGCTCGGTGTTCGAGCTGGTCGATGCTGGGCGCGCCAAGGTGCTGGCCAAGGACGAATATCCTGAGCCCGTGCAGCGATTTCTCTGGCGCGAACGGCGAACGGTCCATGTTCGTTTGTCGCTGGCTGCGAAGCGCCGGCTCGAAGCCCTCGGGCGCGCCCGCGGACTTTCGGCCGAGGAACTTGCCCGGTGTTGGGTCGAGCAGGCGCTATCGCGCGACACGGGCTGAAACCCTGAGATATTGGCCGCCGCCAGATCAAGCTCCGGACTCGCGGAACCGGGGCCGTGCCCGTGCTGTCACGCGTCCGCTACAATTAAGCTAACATGAATGCCGCCCTATCGCTTCCTCTCGCCGGACAGCACGTGCCGGCCCGTCGTCGCCTCCCGCCGTGGCTCAAACGCCCCGTACCGGTCGCCGAAGCGCTGCTGGAAACCCGCCAACTCATCAACGGCCTCCAGCTCAACACCGTCTGCGTCGAAGCCCGCTGTCCCAACCTGACCGAGTGCTGGTCGCGCCATACCGCCACCTTCATGATCCTGGGCGAGAAATGCACCCGCCGCTGCCGCTTTTGTGCCGTGACGACCGCCCGTCCCGACCCGCCCGACCCCGCGGAGCCCGACCGGCTGGCCGAGGCCGCGGTACAGCTCCAACTCAAGCACGTGGTCATTACGTCGGTCGCCCGCGACGACCTCACCGATGAAGGTGCCGGCCACTTCGCACGTTGCATCACCACGGTGCGCAGGAGGCTGCCCAACGTGAGCGTCGAAGTGCTGGTGCCGGACTTTCACGCCCGGCGGGAATGCGTGCAGGCGGTCGCCGACGCGACGCCGGAAGTCTTCAACCACAACGTCGAGACGGTGCCCAGCCTGCACAAACGCGTGCGGCCCCAGGCAAAATACCCGCGGTCGCTGGAAACGCTGCGCCTGGCGAAGGACCTGCGGCCCGCACTGACCACCAAAAGCGGCGTCATGGTCGGCCTCGGCGAAACCCGCGACGAACTGGTCCAGGTCTTCCGCGACCTCCGCACCGTCGGCTGCGACCTGCTGACCATCGGGCAGTATCTCAAGCCGTCCGCGGCGGACGATGCCGCGCATCTGCCCGTCGAGCGTTATTACACGCCGGCGGAATTCGACGAACTCGGCGCCACGGCTAAGGAACTGGGTTTCGCCGCCGTCGCCAGCGGCCCGTTCGTCCGCAGCAGCTATTTCGCGGAGACGCTGTACCGGGGGAAGTGACCCGGCAAGACCAGCTTGACAAAAACCAACCCTCGGTGTATGGGAAATGTTAGGATCGGGCGTGGCGTTTGAGAACGGCAATGTGCGCGGACCGTCTTGATGTCGAGCAGGCCTGGCCGTTGTGGTTGGTAGACGGCATTGACTCGCTTGATCAATTCGCCGCATGCGCAGCCCGGCGCCGAGACGGCCTTCATGCTGCTGGCCTACGACACGAATTCGCCGTACCTCGACGCCCGCGCGCCGCTGGTCGCGGGCCAGCCCGAGGTCCACCGCTACCGCGCCCGCTACCGCGAGGACGACCAGCCCTTCGCCGACTGGAGCGACATCGTGCAGGTGACGGCGCGGCCGTGAAGGCACGGCCGTGTGCCACTGCTCTGCGAGCAGAGCCCCGGCTGCTCGAAGCTTTCCAGGACGCGGACAGGGAGCGATGCCTTCGACCGCGAATCGTTCGACGAAGGAACATCTTCCGCGTTCTGCACTGCTCACAGAGCAGTGGCACACCCGCGGCGCTTCGGTCTTCAAACAGTGCCACCCGCCGCACGGACTTCTCCCGCGAGGCTTCCTTGCTGGTCTCCTCGATGGGGAGGTAGTCCTCGATGAGGCGGCGGTCGTCCATACAAACGTTTTCCCGCAGGGCATTAGAGTTTCTTGGCGGCGGCGATCACTTCGTCCATCGCAACGACAGCGGCCTTGGCCTCGTCGATACTGACGTGAGGCTTGAGCTTGTTGAGCTTCTTGGCTCGCTGGTCAACCGAGTCGCCGGTCCCCTCGCGCGTGGTCACCCAGAGTGCCGTCGCGAGCCGCTCGAGTTCGGCGACGCCCTTGTTTCCGAGTCGGTCGCAGACGAACTCGATCTTCGCGGTATGCGAGCCCAGTGTTTTCGGAAAACGCTCCTGAAGCGCCTTCGCGTCCGGGAGCACCCCAATCTTCGGCCCGTACGGCGGCGACTGCGCCTGGTATTTCAACAGGTTGTCGGCGCAGAGTGACGAAAGCTCGTCGCGGAGATCAAATGAGAATGGGCCGTGCTTGTACAGGATGAACTCGAATTCAAACTTGACGTCGAGCAGCTCCTGCATGACGAACACGACCTTTTGAACGTGCGTCTCGCCGCTCCAGCTTCCCCTCTCGCGAAGCCGCTCGGCGAGCCTCGTAATGACTGCGGTTCGCTGCGATCGATTCATGGCGCTTCCTCCTTGACGGGTTTCAGTATCTCCTCACGCTGCTCATCTAGCCACTTGGTCGCCTCCGCTTCCCGCGCGGGATCGATGAACACGTACTCGAACGTGCTGACGGGCACGTTCGGCAGCACGGAGGACACCGAGAGCGCGGACGCGATGCGACCGTCCTTCATCTTTACGGGGAAATCAGTCAGGCCTCCTTTCCCGCGATACACGTCGCGCCGGACGGCCGGCTCGCCGAACTTGGCCTTCGCCGCATCAAACACCGCGCCGCCGGCCCGCTCGTTTTTCTTCACGTCGTCAGGGTTGCGCGTATAGAGCACGCGAAAATGCTCGTGATGGACGATTCGCCGAGCTGGATCGTGACCGGGCTGATTCGCTTCTCGCGCAGCCTTCAGTATCCCGGCCATCACCTCGTTGTCGGTCATTCCCATGTGCGCGTCGGCATCGGTCGCGAAGCGGCTGCCCGGAAGCCATTGCTGCAGGAAGTCTTTCAGATGGATGTCGTAGATGCGGCGCACGGGGTGGAAATAAACCTGCGAGTACATGAAGTAACGAGCCAGCAGGAGCGCCTCGGCTGATTGCAGACCGCCCCCTTCGATACCGAGCGCGGGCTCATCGGAACCGTCCGATTCGCCGGACGGCGGCGAAGGGAGAATTCGCAGGGTGTCGATCAGCCGGAAATGATCGAACTTGCCGTAGGCCACCCCGGCATGGTGCGAGTCGCGCAGCAGGTAATCCATGCGATCAACGCCAAATGCGTCGCCCGTGATGATCTCGGCCAGGATCGTCTCCCAGACGCTGAATTTGAGGTCCGAGGCCTTGCGCGGACCGATCGCCAGCTTGACGATGTCGATGGGACGGAGCGGAGGCGTCACCTTGTCCCAGATTTCCTTCATCTCGTCCGATTCAATCAGCACCCGCGTGAGTCGCTCGTGATCCCATTCGGCGGGCAAGAGCTCCTTCTCGGCAGCGTGGGAGAAAGGAAGATGCCCGACATCATGGCACAAGGCTGCCATCCGCAGCGCCCGTCGCCAGTAGCGGAGACCATCCGCTTGGTCGATCTCTGGAAGCAGCTTGCGAACTTCGTCCGTGACAGCGCCGGACTGGGTCACGACGTCGAAAACTCGACCGGCGAGTTCCATGACGCCGAGAGAATGCTCGAATCGACGGTGGGTCGTGCCTGGGTACACGAGGAACGACATCGCGAGCTGATGGATGTGGCGAAGGCGCTGGAACTGCCGCGAATCCAAAACTCTACGTTCGTCCGAGTCCAGGCGGACGAAGACGTGGATCGGGTCGCGGATTTCATGAAGCTGCTTTGCCACGTGCTCTGCTATCCGTCTTTCAACCCGTCTTATTCACCATCCGGGCTTTGGGCGGCATTCTACCGCGTCGGCGAAGGGAGGTCGAGTCTCTTGGGGCCGTTTTGGCGTGCTGGGACAATACCACCCCCCTTGCCCCCACGCCGGCACGGGCGTCGGGGGCGCCGCAACGCACGTTGCGGGGGGTCAGGGGGCACGGGCGAGATCGGCCACGGGCGGCGGTCGCAGCGTGCCCATGAAGCGGGCCAGGCACTGCCGGTAGTAGGCGGCGATGTCGTTGATCACGACGACCGCCCGGCGGGCGTGCAACAACACGCGGGCCGGCGTCTTGAGCAGGTGCTCGCGGAAGCTGCGGATCGTCCAGCCCCGCCCGGTGGTGCGCTGCAACCCGTCCCGCCCGACGTTGGCCGGATTGAAGGCCAGCGCGTGCAGCAGCAGCAAGGCCTCGTTGCAGGCGAACGCGTCGCGCGACGCGTAATGTTTCGTGGGCGTCTGGCCGCGGTAGTGCGTCTTGATGCGCGGGCTGGACGACAGGGCCGGATCGAAGGCGTCCTTGAACTCGCCCAGATGACTCTCAAACGGGCGTGACGGACTTGACGCCGCTGGTGGGGCTGACGCAGTTGCAGCGGCTCTACCTGGATCAGACGGGCGTGACGGACTTGACGCCGCTGGCGGGGCTGACGCAGTTGCAGTGGCTGTACCTGGATCAGACGCGCGTGACGGACCTGACGCCGCTGCGGGCGTTATCGACGACCGGAATCTTCATCGGTGTCGATCGCGACGTGCGCATTCCGCCGGAGCTCAAGGGCCACGTGCATTTGGTTCGAGCGTAATGCCGAGGCCGCGGAAGGCGGATCACGCGGGCGGAACCGCGGGGATGTCGGCCCGCGTGAGAATCGGATTGGCAGGGCTGCGTTGCACGTCAAGGGCCTCACGATTGCAGTCTGCTGCTGTCAGGGCTTATTCTACGCTCAAACGCGTCACCGGCGCCCCTTCCACCGCACCTCCATGGAGTCTGCTATGCGTCCCCGGCTCATTCTGCTCGCGATCGTGGCGACCCTGCCAGCGTTGTCCATGGCGCAGGATTCCAGCGCAGCGTCACAGCCAGTTGCCACCCAAACGCCGGATTCGGCGGCGCTGACCGCCTACTTCTCCGCGCCCCCGGCGGATCGTCCCCGGCTCGCACAGCCTTGGAGACAGGCCACGAACCTGAGCGCCGCGGAGGTCCAAGCCTGGCGCGACGCGATCTGGCGGGCTTACACGGTGGCGGAGGGCCCCGAGCAGCGCACGTGGCGGGACGACCTCGCGAAACAGCGCGTGACGGCGGGTGGTCGCGTGCTAGCGTACTCCGTCCACAGCATCGGGGAGCAGCCCCCGTCCGGTTGGCCGGTGTCAATCACTTTGGACGCTGACGACCTGCGCGGCCAAGGACTCGCCCGCGTGGACACGGATTTCCAGGGGCTGCACATCTTCCCGCACATAGCGGGCGACAGCACAACGGCCGGGCAAACCCAGTGCGACGAGGTTCTCCTCGACCGGTTGGTCCGCGAGCTCATCGGGTTTGGAGAGGCCGATCCCAATCGCGTGTACCTTCGGGGCCATGCCGCGGGCGGCGACGCTGTCCTGCGCCTGGGGCCGAATACCGCTGATCGTTGGGCGGCAATTGCCGCCCTGGGCACTGCGAAAGGCGTAGACCAGGTACGCGTTGAGAACCTCCGCAATACGCCGTTGTTTCTGCTGGTCGGCGTTCCCCCGGGCAGTGCGAACGAGCTCGCCGATCAGTGGACCGCCGCCCTGCGCAAACTGCGCGATGACGCCAACCCGGACGAGTACAAATATGATATCCACGCCGCCGCCGGCGACGGTTCTACGGCGATCACGAGTGCCCCATGGCTCTCCACGTTCACCCGCGATCCCGTACCACGTCGCATCGTCTGGACGCAAACCACGCCGGCCTGCTGTGACCGTTACTGGCTGCACCTGGAAGCCCCCGAGCATGACCGGGAACTCGGTGAGCTGCACACGATCGATGCCCGCGCCGGCGGCCAGCTCATCAGTTTGGCAATGCAGGGGTTCCGACGCATCACCATTCGCCTGGACGACCGCCTGATCGACCTGGACCGGCCGCTTACCATCACGCTCAACGACGAAGAGGTCTTCACCGGGAAGGTGCCGCGCCTGGCTGCCACATTAGTGAAGACTCTCGAAGAACGCGGCGACCCCGCCCTGATGTTCTGTGCCGAGCTTTCGTTTGACGTGCCAAGGAGTGCCGTTGCGGCCCACGCTCCCGCGTCAGCCCCCGCGACACGTGAGACGCCGCCGACCCCGGATTATCCGCCGCCGGTCGAGCCACAGCTCGCCGCGGCGGTTGCGGCAGCGCTGCGCGCGGCGGACAGCAACGCGGGCGAACTCGTCCGGGCTCTGAAGGAGGCACCGACGGAACAGCGGCCCGGCCTGTACTTCCTCATCGCCAATCTTCCCAACCGCGATTTGCTGAAGATCAAGGCCGATTTTCTGCTCGAAGACGTGCGGCTGGCTTACGACGCGTGGCAGCACGCGCCGTGGTCGGCCCAGGTGTCCGAGCAGCAGTTCCTCCAGTACATACTCCCGTTCGCGCACCTCAATGAGCGGCGTGACAATTGGCGGCGCGACTTCTACGAGCGATTTCATGAGCAGGCCTGGCGGTTTCAGGATCCGCTGGATGCCACCAAATGGCTCAACGACACCATCAACGACACGCTAAACGTCCACTACCACGCACACAAACGCCCGAAGTCGGATCAGAGCCCGTACGAGTCGATCGCGGCCGAGTACGCCTCCTGCACGGGGCTGTCGGTGCTCCTTGCCAACGCGTGCCGCGCCGTCGGCATCCCCGCCCGACTCACCGGCGTGGCGCAGTGGCTGGATGCATCCGGCAATCATACGTGGGTCGAGGTCTGGGGCGGTCCCCCCGATTCGTCGGCTGGCCCAATTCTGCGGCGTTGGTACAACGTCGGCGGCACGGGCTCCGATCCGCGACAAGGCGACTGGGTCAATGCGCGCTGCGGGGCGCAGGTGGACCCGGATAAACTGCTGCACCGCGTGTATGCGGCCTGCTTTCGCCGTAGCGGGCTGTACTTCCCGCTCGCGTGGAATCTGGACATCCGCTACGTGCCGGCGCTGAACGTGACGCGCTTCTATACGGGTCCCGTGGAGGTAGAGGTCGACGTTCCTGGCGGGGGCAGCGGCCAGGCCGTCGTGTACTGGAATGATGAGGTCCTGCTGACAGCCACGGGCACGGGCAAGGTGCGGCTGCCGTTGGCGCGCGGCGAGACCGTCCGTCTGGTGGTAACCGGACTGGGCGGCGCGCGGCGGGAGCAGACGCTTACGCCGTGAAGCGTCAGCCGCGAACGACAACCAAGGAACATCGCGATTAGTGACCGGAGCGACAGCCCCATGAATGTACCGACCGCCGCGCTGGCCGGACTGACGCTGGGTGTTTTGGGAGCCGGCTCCTTTGCGCAGCAGCCCGCGATGGAGCTGATGATCCGGCCGGAAACCGCCGCCGCGCGCGACGCCCGCATGGCCTGGTGGCGCGAGGCCCGCCTGGGGCTCTTCATTCACTGGGGTCTGTATGCCATCCCAGCCGGTGACTGGGGCGACCGCACCGATCATGGCGAGTGGATTCGGGCGACCGCGGAGATTCCCAACGAAGAATACGAGCAGCTCGTTGGGCGGTTTGATCCCGTGAAATTCGACGCGGCGGCCTGGGTACAAGCGGCGAAAGACGCGGGAATGAAGTACATCGTCATCACGTCGAAACACCACGACGGCTTCTGCTTGTTTGACTCGCAATACACCGACTTCGATATCCTGTCGACGCCCTTCCGGCGCGACGTGCTCAAGGAACTCGCGGAAGCGTGCTCGCACGCCGGTATTCGCTTGTGCTTCTACCATTCCATCATTGACTGGCACCATCCGGACTACCTGCCGCGGCTGCCCTGGGAGCAGCGCTCGACCGAGGGTGCCGATTTCGAGCGCTACAGCGCCCATCTGAAGAACCAACTGCGTGAATTGTGCGCGAATTACGGCCGCATCGGCGTGCTCTGGTTCGATGGCGAGTGGGAGGACTCGTGGTCGCATGCACGCGGCGTCGATCTCTACAATTTCGTCCGTGGACTGCGTCCGGAGATCATCATCAACAACCGGGTTGACGTGGGCCGCGAAGGTATGGCCGGGATGACGCGCGATCCACGTTACGCCGGTGATTTTGGCACGCCAGAGCAGGAAATCCCCGCCACCGGCTTTCCCGGCGTGGACTGGGAAACCTGCATGACTATGAACGATCATTGGGGTTACAACAAGCACGACAATAACTGGAAGTCCAGCACAGACCTGATCCGCAAGCTGGTCGACATCGCGTCCAAGGGCGGGAATTTCCTGCTCAACATCGGGCCCACGGCCGAGGGGGAATTTCCGCCGCCGTGCCTCGAGCGGCTGCGCGACATCGGTCAGTGGCTCGAACGCAACGGGGAGGCGGTCTACGGCACACAGGCCGGCCCGTTCAAAGCCCTCCCCTGGGGGCGTTGCACGCAAAAAACTCGCGACGGCGGCAGTACCCGCCTGTACCTGCACGTCTTCGATTGGCCCCGCAGCGGGCGGCTGGTACTAAACGGACTCTACAACGAACCCTTGGGCACCCGCGGACTGTCCGCGGAAGTGGCTCCGGCTCCGGACGTACACCGCGAAGAGGACGCGCTGGTCGTGACCGTGCCACCGCAGCCGCCGGACGCGGTCGTCACGGTAGTGGTCCTCGATATCGCGGGCCGGCCGGATGTCGCCGAACCACCGGAGATTCGCGCCGCATTTGACTGCTTTGTCGACACGCTCGACGTAGGCATCACATCCGAACGCGAGAATATCGAGCTGCGCTACACCACCGACGGCACGGAACCGCGGCACGACTCGCCGCTCGTCCGCGGCCCGGTCCAGCTTGCCGAAACGACCACCGTGAAGGCCCGTGCGTTCCGTGACGGCCAGCCCGTAAGCGGCAGCAGCGCCGCAACCTTCGCCAGAGTGACGCCACGCCCGGCCGAGCATCCGGATGCGCCGCTGCGCGGCCTGCGCTACGAATACTACGAGGGAGACTGGGACCGTTTACCCGATTTCGACCGCCTGGAACCTGCCAGGACTGGCTATGTAGGGGGCTTTGAGTTTTCCCCTCGGCGACAGAAGGACAATTTCGCCTTTCGCTACCGCGGATTCATCAATATTCCGCAGACGGGCGTGTATCGCTTCTTCACGCGTTCGGATGATGGCAGCCGTTTGTACGTCGGCGAGCGCTTGCTGGTCGAGAACGATGGTCTGCACGGGCCCGTCGAGGCCGCCGGCACCATCGCCCTCGAAACGGGCCTGCATCCGCTTACCGTGACGTACTTTGAAAGAGCGGGGGGGGACCTGCTGGAAGTGTCCTGGGCCGGCCCGCAACTCGACAAGCGCAAGGTGCCCGAGTCCGCGCTACGGCGCGTGCTCTCTTCGGATGATAAGCCAATTGAGGAGTCCGCCGTGTTGATTCCGGAGCCGCGTCAACTCGCCTGGCAGGAGTTGGAATTCACCGCGTTTGCGCATTTCGGCATCAACACCTTCACCAACCGTGAATGGGGTGATGGCAAAGAGGACCCGAAGCTATTCAACCCCACGCAGTTTGATGCGCGTCAGTGGGCCAGGGCCTTCAAGGCCGCCGGCCTGCGACAGATGATCCTGACCGCCAAACACCACGATGGGTTTTGCCTCTGGCCCAGCAAGTACACCGAACATTCGGTCAAGAGCAGCCCGTGGCGCGACGGCCAGGGGGATGTTGTCCGCGAGGTGGCCGAGGCGTGCCGCGAGGTGGGCCTGAAGTTCGGGATCTACCTCTCGCCCTGGGACCAGCATGAGCCGACCTACGGCGACTCCCCACGCTACAACGAGTTCTACGAAAACCAATTGACTGAACTTCTTACGAACTACGGCCCAGTCCATGAGGTGTGGTTCGATGGGGCCGGCGGCAAGAAGCAAGTCTATGACTGGAATGCCTACATCGCGCGCGTGCGGCGGCTGCAACCAGATGCTGTGATTTTCTCCGACGCCGGACCGGACGTACGGTGGGTAGGGAATGAGGCCGGGCTTGCCGGCGAGACCAACTGGTCCATGTTGCGGCGGGCCGAATTCCATCCCGGTACGCCGGAGTACGGGCCCCTGACGTGCGGCCACGAGGACGGTACGCACTGGGTTCCCGCGGAGTGTGACGTGTCCATCCGCCCCGGCTGGTTTTACCACGCCGATCAGGATGCCGGGGTAAAGACG
>JAGVEP010000191.1 GCA_020058145.1 Phycisphaerae bacterium
CGTCTTTACCCCGGCATCCTGATCGGCGTGGTAAAACCAGCCGGGGCGGATGGACACGTCACACTCCGCGGGAACCCAGTGCGTACCGTCCTCGTGGCCCGACGTCAGGGGCCTGTACTCCGGCGTACCGGGATAGAATTCGGCCCGCCGCAGCATGGACCAGTTCATTTCCCCAGCGAACCCGGCTTCGTTGCCCACCCAGCGTGCGACCGTTCCGGCTGTCGGACTGGCCACACCGTCGCTTCGTGACCGAGCATGGCCTTTATCAGTTGCTGGGTACGATTCGCTATCCTGGAGGTGCGCATGCTGCCTGAGAAGACCATCGGTAAGCCGTATGCGGGAAATCCGCACGTACGGTTTGAACGGGGACCTCAGGAAACGGAGCCGGCGCGCTACCGCGCCTGAGGTCTACCAATGTCCCAGAGGATAGTCAAGAGAGCCATAAGAAATATCTTGAATGTCGCGGTTAGCCGTTTGTACCGGACCGGCGCGCCCGAGCGCGATTTCAAGAACAGGCGAACTCACGCGCTGGTGCTTCGAGTTCCGGGATCACTCGCTGGCGCGTCGTGTTCTGAGCTCACTCGCTGACGCGTCGTGTTCTGAGCTCACTCGCTGACGCGTCGTGTTCTGAGCTCACTCGCTGGCGCGTCGTGTTCCGGAATCACTCGCTAGCGCGGCGGTCTCACTCGCTGACGCGTCTCCTACGCCGACCGGTTGTCCCTGTAGGTGATTGAGATTCTCGCTGCGTACGTGGTTTGTTTTGGCGGTCTCCGTCGGCCACGGCAGGCCGACGCTACTTTTTCAACAAACTGCCGGGGCAGTGCGGGCGAGCGCTGGATGGGCCGTGTTCGCCGCACCCCGCGTCACGCCGTCCGGCGTGTCGCCACATGGAGCCGCCACATCTGCCCGGCGGCCCAGACAAACGCGGTCGCGGAAATCAGCAGCGGCCAGGTAAAGCTCCCCGTCATGCGGTATACCAACATGCCGAGCCCCTGGAACAGCACGCCGCGCACACCGACGAGCGTCGTGTGGATCGCGACGTAGTGTGGGACGCGCTCGGCGTGCCCGGCCAAAGCCACGGGGCCCAACATCCAGCTCAGCGATACGCCGGCCATGCCGACGCCGTAGACGGCGCTCGCGACGCCCACACCAGTCGGCGTGCCGGCGGCCAGTAGCAGCAGCGGATAGAAAGCGAGGACGGCGAAGACCAGCCCGGACGTGCGCACCGCTCCAATGCGGTCGAGCAACCAGCCCATCGGTAGAGTCAGGACGAGCGTCACCACCTTGAGGATCATCTGTGTGGAGTACGCGTACGCGCGGTACTCCATGCCCAGCTTGGTCGTGGCCAGGACGGGCAGCAGCGCATCGCACAGCATGTACGCCGCCCCGTAGGTCATGAAGGCCTGCTCGTACCGCCGGAAGACGTGGTCAGCGCGCAGCACTGCACCCATGTGTAGCACCGGACGCACCAGGACCGACCAATTCCACGGCGCCGCCGTCGGCTGAGCACCGCCGGTGTTTGGCAGACGGCGTGCAAGCCGCCAGATAATGGCCACCGCGACGAGTTGCGCTGCTGCGGCCGCCGGCAGGAACAGCCGGAACGCATCGGGGGCGACAGCGAGCCAGCCGCCCAGGAAGTAAATCGAGGCGATGCTGGCGCCGACCCCGACCACGTTCAACACGGCATAGACACGCCCGCGGACGGCGTCGGAGTAGAAGTCCTTCAGCAGTTTTCCGCCGACGGGCATCCACCCGGCCCACCCGATCATGGCGGGGATGTGACAGAGGAGCAACTGCGGGTAGGTGCGTACCACCCCGATGAGACCCAGCGGCAGTGCCGCCGTCAGCCAGAAAATCAGGAGATACGTGCGCAGACTCAGCCGGCGCAGCAGCTCGTTCCAGAAGATGGACAGCACCATGAAAGTGGGAATGGCGGCGGTGACGAGCGTGGTCTGCCAATCCCGGGTCGCGTCGTCGGCTGCTCCGAAACGCAGCCGCACGAGCATGGGAACGAGCCAGATGACGTTCGAGAACAGCGCCGCATTCAGGAAGGTAAAGACGATGTGCCCGGCGAGAAACGGGCCGAGGCGCGGCGTGGGCTCGACGGGCGGCGGTTCGAGTTGCGGGGGGCACGCTGTAACGGTCATCGAATCCCAATCTCATCCCCGCCGGCGCTGGCGCCGCCGCGGCACGGAGTCTCTCATTGTATCAGCGGCGCCTGAGCGTTGGCCGGTGCGGTATTATGGTGCGGCAGCACAAGAACGTGGTTGCGGAGACCGACGCATGCGTACCTTCTGGCGAACCGGGGCTGAACCGGGCGGTTTTGGATTCGCGCCGGCCGCGCTCGGCGTGTTGCTCATCCTGCTCGGGCTGTTGCTCTATTCTCACCCGCAGTTATTGGCCTACTTCGTGGCCGGCATGTTCGTGCTCGCCGGGTGCGGGCTGCTGGGCGTCGCGTGGCGCGCGCGCCGTCGTGTGAAATACCGACGCACGGACGGGGCGTGGC
>JAGVEP010000379.1 GCA_020058145.1 Phycisphaerae bacterium
CCCGCTCGCTTGCGCTCGCGGCTCGGACAGGCCGCCGGAACTGTCACGCACCCCGGGCGCGGTGCCGACCCCTGCGCCACCCCCGTCGCGCGAACGCGGCCGTACAATGCCCCGATGGAGTTCATCGGCTGGATGTACGACCTCGCCCGCGAACAGTCACCGCGCGAGGAACTGCTCGCGGATTGGCTGCGGCGGTCGGCCGCGGCCGGGTACAACGCCGTCGGGCTCTATCTGGAACACCGTTTTGCCTACCCGTCGGCGCCCTGGGCCGCGGGGCCGGGCTGCTTGACGCCGGAAGTCGTGCAGCGGCTCGTTTCCAACAGCCAGGCAACAGCAGGGCCGCGTCTCATCCCCTTCCTCAACACGCTCGGTCACATGGAGGGCTTCATCCGCGCCGAGGGTGGCCAGGGCCTGGCGGAGAGCGAACCGGGTTTTGGCAGCGCCCAAATCTGTGCCACGCGACCGGAGTGTGCGGCCTTCGCGCGCGACCTCGTTGCGGACATCCTCGACGTGTTCGACGACGAGTGGGTCCACCTCGGCGGCGACGAAACCAACCAGCTCGGTCAATGCCCGGCGTGTGCCGAACGCGTGGCGCGCGTCGGCCAAGGCGGGCTCTACGGCGAGTATTACGGCCCGCTGTGCCGGTTTGTGCTCGAGCGCGGCCGCCGGCCGTGCCTGTGGGGCGACATGCTGCTGCTGCACCCGGGCGCGCTGGACGCCATCCCGCGCGAGACGCTCATCTTCGATTGGCAGTACTTTTCACGCCCGCGGGAGAGCACCCAGTTGTTCCGCGCCCGCGGCTTCGACGTGGTCTGCTGCCCGAGTGTGCAGACCTACAACTCCGGCTGGTGTTTCCTCGCGGAAACGCAACGCAACATCGACGAACATGCTGAGGACGCGCGTGCGGCCGGGGCGCTCGGCGTGCTCGTGACGACGTGGGAGTTCATGTGGTTCACGCAGTGCATCGCGACGCTGCCCGTCGTTCTGGCCGCGGGACGGCGGTTGGCACGCAGCGCGGCTTGGACCGCGGCGCTCGTGGCGGAGGGGGGCGAGCCTTACGCCCGCGCCGCCGGGCTGTTGGGCAACGACATTCCGGGCGCGAGCGCGTTCCTTAAACCGGGAACCTGGCGGCAATTGCGCGACCGCCTCGTTATCCGCCAGAACCCCTTCTACCTCTGGCGCGATTGGCGCCGTGAAGCCTGCGGCGAGCCCGGCGACGCGGTGCTGCGACTGTGTGCCGAAATCGAGCCGCTGCTGGCGACGGCACCCGCGCTGCGCTTCCCGGCGGAGCTACACCAGACCGCGGTCGAGTGGGTTCGCGCGGTCGAAGCGGGGTATCAGGCGTACCGCAGCCGTCGGACGGCGATTTGCGTAGCGAGCTTGGAGCGCGGGCGCGGGGTCTTAGGGCGATTGCGGCCGGGCTTGGAAAACGCCCTGGCTTCCGGCGGCGCCGTCGCCGATGTGGAGCGGCTCGACCTGTTGCTCCGGAAAGTTGACCAGGTTTGCGAACGGGTCAAGGCGCTCCGCGCGGCGTCTGCCTACCGGCCGTCGTTCGAGACTCTGGCCCACGACGCGTACGTAGCGGGCGACCAGGCCGGGTGGCGGTGTGGGGCGTATTATTGAGCAACGGCTCGCCGCGCCTGGCCGGACAAGGCCGTCGCGGTCGAAAAAGCCCGACGCGCGGGCATGAGTTTGGAAGCAAACTTGTGCTTCACGGCCAGAAAGCCGTGGCACGCAGATGCGTCCACAGTCGCGGCAACTCGTCGTCGCGAACGACGTTAGCGCTGGTCGATCGTCAGATCGTCGAGGTCAGTGATGACTTCGATCATGGCGTGTGTCTCCTTGACTAGCAGGTCAGCTCGTCGATGAAACCAAGGATGTCCGTACCCATGTGGGTCAGGAAATCCATCACGCTCAGAATGATTGTCAGCATCATGTTTCTCCTTACTTTCAGCGACCGCCTCGAACTTGCTTGAAAACGACGAGAAACCACTTGCCGCCAGACGCAGGTCCCATAAAATTGGGCACGGCGTTGTCAGGCGAAACCGCTCTCGGAAACCTGCCCACAAGAATGTGGGCGGACTTTAGAACCTAGAGAAAATGCTACTCGCTCGTATGTATAAGATGTGCCGATAATAGGTGATTGTCAAGGGTGGCGACAGGAAACTTTTTACGGCAGTTTTCGCAGTCCTGGTAAATTAGGTGGCATCGCCCGAGTGCGCAAACTGTGACCGAGTCCGTTTCATCGGTGATACGCTGCGAGTATTGTCGCGAAGCAGCCATGCGCCCGCTGGCAGGGCCAGTCGGCTGTTGCGCGGCGTGTGGTTTCGTTTTGCCACTGCCGCGGGAGTCTGCGGCGCGCGGCGTAACCGGTGTTCGTCCCGACTTACCCGGAGTGGCCCCGGGGGGCGTCTTGCGCGGCAAGTACCGCCTGTTGCAGCGGCTCGGTGAAGGGGCACATGGCGTAACCTATCTCGCGCAGCACGAATATCTCAGCCATCCGTGCGTTGTGAAGCTGCTGCCGCCGCGGTTTGGGCAGGCGACCGAGGCGGCCATTCGCCGCTTGCGGAACGAGGCGCAGGTTGGGTTCCGCGTGCAGGACCCACTGGTCGTGCGCGTCCTGGACTGCGACGTGATTCACGGCGTCTGGTACTTCGTCATGGAGTACGTGGACGGCGTGGACCTGGCCTCCGTGCTGGGAGTGAAGCCCGCTCTGCCCTGGCAGCAGGCCCTGCGGCTGATTTCCGACGCCGCCGGTGGGTTGGCGGCCATCCATCGCGTTGGTCTGCTGCACCGCGACATCAAGCCCGGGAACCTGATCCTCGGGACGGACGGACGGGTGCGGGTCGCCGACCTCGGCGTGGCCGGGCTGGCCCAGGAGCAGCCTGACTGGAGCTTTCTGGACGGTCCGAGCATGGTCGGCACGTTGGCCTACACCGCACCCGAGGTTTTCCGCCCAGGCGGCCACCCGGGGCCAGAGTCCGACCTCTACTCGCTGGGCGTTACGCTTTACCACATTCTCGTCGGGCGGTTGCCCCACGAAGGCAACCTAGTTTTCCAGCAATTGATCGATGCGCAATGTCGCCCGGCGGCCTGGCCGGCGGATGCGCCGACCGGTGTGCCGGACTGGCTCGTCGAGGTCGTTCTGCGGCTGCTGGCCATTGAGCGGCCGGACCGGCTGCACTCCGCGGAGGAGCTGGTGGCCCGGCTCAATCCGCCGGCGCGACCGACGGTGGCTATGCCGGCAACGCCATCGGTGGCCGGCGGCGCCGAGAAACTGCGGCCGCGCGGCGTGGGCGTCACGCCGTTCAAGAACGAGGGCGCCGCGAGCGACGACGACTGGCTGGGCTATGCGATCGTGAACTACCTCTCGCGCACGTTGGCCGAGATGCCGGGGGTGTATGTGGCTGACCAGGATGCGCTGGCCACGATGCTGCGCCAGATGGAGAGCGCGGCGGAACGTGACGAAGTACGGCATTTCCTGGAGGCGGGGCGGTTGGTCGGGGCCGGCACGATCGTCACCGGGAGCTTCGTACGGGACGGCACCCGCCTGGTGGTTCAAGCGCAGGCGGTTCGCGCGGAAGATGGTCGTGTGTTCCCGCTGGAGCGCGTCGAGGGGGCGCTCGCGAACCTGCCGGATCTGGAACACGCGCTTTTCGAACAGCTCGCGGGCGTGCTGGGCCTGGAGCGCGCGCGGGTCGCGCGCCCCCACGAGCCGGAGCTCCCGGCCCGCGAGAAGTTCGTCCGCGGCAAGCAGGCGTTTTTGCGCGGCGAGTACGAGGGGGCGATTGCGCTGGCCGAGGAGGCTGTGGCGCTCGATCCGGATTTCGCCGAAGCGATCGGGTTTGCCGGCATCTGTTTGGCACGTCTGGGGCGGTATGAGGAGGCGGAACAGCACCACCGCCGGGAGGAAGCGCTGGCCCGTGGTTGCGGCGACTCCCGCCGCGAGGTCGAAGCGCTCGCCAATCTCGGGGCGATGAATTATTTCCGCGGGGACTACGACGCGGCGCAATCGCAGTATCTGCAGGCCGCTCAGGCGGCGGAGCCGCTGGGGCTTGCGGCGGAGCACGCTCAGATCTGCAACAACCTGGGATTTGTGCTGTTCCGACGCGGCCAGCCGGTCGAGGCTCAAACGTATTTCCTGCGGGCGATTGAGGCGCATCGGGCCTATGGGGGCCTGACTTCGTTGGTGGGGCCCTACAACGGCCTGGGCAACGTGCTGGTGGAGCAGAATCGCTATGCAGAAGCGGGCAGCTACTACCAGCGGGCGTTGGCCCTGGCGCGGGAGGTCGACGACCGGGCGAGCGTCGGAACGACGCACATGCACCTGGGGCGGTGCGCTGCACTGCAAGGCCATTTCGCGGAAGCCAAGCACGAGCTTACAATGGCGCTGAATGCGCTCGAGGAAACGCGCTTCTGGAACGGGCTGGCGCGGGCCTACGAGTACGTGGCCGAGATGCACCTGCAACTCGGCGATTGCGACGAGGCGGCGCGGTGTGCCGATAAACGTATCGAGCTCGCGCGCCAGCACTCCAATGTGCGGATGGAGGCCGCCGCCTGGATGCAGAAGGCCCAGGCGCTGCGGCGAGCTGGACGACCCGAGGAAGCCACGTCGTGCGAGGCCCGCGGCCGAAACACCGTGGCCGGAACCGCGGCGGTGGTGCCGACGTAGCCCGCGGCGGCGAGCTTGCCGTTTAGCCAAGTTGAACGGAGCGGCCCTATGGCGTGGGCATGGCTGACAATCCTCACCCTGGCTGCCGGAGCGCTGGGCACGCTCCTCGGCGTCAAGCTGCGCGCCGCCCGCGCTGCTGCGGCGCAGGAGCGGCGGGCCCGCGAAGAACAAGCGCGCCGGACCGCGGAGCTCCAGAAGCAGGCGGATCGTACCAACGCCATTCTCCAGAACGCCATGGACGGCTTCTTCGTACTCGGCGCGGACTACGGGTTCCGCGAGGTTAATGAGGCCTTCTGCCGCATGACGGGCTACTCCTCCGCCGAGTTGCTTCAAATGAAGATGACCGACTTGGAGGTGACTCAGCCGATTGCGGACTTGGGCAGCGCGGCGTATTGGCGGACCGGCTTGCACCACTTTGCCACGGCCCATCGGCACAAGCGGGGCCACCTCATCCAGTTGGAAAGCTGCGTGATGGCGTTGCGGGATGACCACGCCAAGCTGCTGGTCGGCTTTGCGCGTGACGTGACCGAGCGCTGCCGGGCCGAATTGGCGCTGCGGGAAAGCGAAACGCAGTACCGGACACTCGTCGAGATGTCACGCGACTTGATCTGGTCGCTGGACTTGGAGGGGCGCTGGACGTTTGTAAACAACGCCGCGCGAACGATTTACGGATACGAACCCGACGAACTGCTCGGTCGATCGATCCTCGAGTTTGTGCCCCCGCCAAAACAGGGGCAGGGCCGGCAGATTCTGGCCGAGCTGCGGGCCGGCAAGCCGCGGCTGCGCTACGAAACCGAGCACCTGCGGAAAGATGGGACGCTCGCCTGCCTCAGCGTCAACGCCATTCCCGTTTACGACGAGCGCGGCGCGGTGACCGGCTTCACCGGGACGTCGGCGGACATCTCGGAGCGGCGGCAGGCGGAGGAGCGACTCCGGGCGGCGCACAACCAGTTCGAGTCACTCGTGGCGCGCATGCCACTGGGTTACCTGGTCTGGTCCAAGGACTTCCGCGTGCTCGAATGGAACCCGGCGGCCCAAGCCATCTTCGGGTACACGGTCGAGGAGGCGTTTGGCCGGCCCGCCACCGAGCTGATCGTGCCGCCGGATGGTCGCGAGCCGTTCGAACGCATGTGTGAGACCTTGCTGACCGGCGAGACCACGACCGGCGACATCCTGCTGAACCGCAAAAAGGACGGGGAGCGCATCCGTTGCGAGTGGTACAACACCGTCCTGCCCGATGCCCTCGGCGGCGTCCACGGCATCGCCTCGCTGGTGCGCGATGTGTCCGAGCGCGAACGCTTGGAAGCCCAACTGCGCCAGTCACAGAAGCTCGAGAGTCTGGGTGTCCTCGCGGGCGGCGTGGCACACGATTTCAACAACCTCCTCGTCGGCATCCTGGGCAACGCATCGCTGGCTATGGAGCAGCTTCCGCCGGACGCACCGCTGCAACGGCTGCTGGAGCGCGTCGTGGCCGCCGGGCAGCGCGCAACGGAGCTGACGCGGCGGATGCTCGCCTACGCGGGCCGCGCCACGTGCGAGATGAAGGTCCTTGACCTGGGGACCCTGGTCACGGAAATGGCCGAATTCGCGACGGCCGCCGTCCCGAAAAACGTCACGGTCAAAATCGAGACGGCGCCCGAGCTACCGCTCATCATGGCGGACAGCAGCCAGGTCCAGCAGGTCATCATGAACCTGCTCATCAACGCGGCCGAGGCGATTGGTGAGCGCGGCGGGCAGGTTCTGGTTTCGCTGCGGCTGGAAGCGCTGGATGCCGGCCGCGTGGCAGCACAATTTGCAAACCAGAACATTAAGCCCGGACCGTATGTGGGCGTTGAAGTTCGCGACACCGGCTGTGGGATGCCGCCCGAGATTCTGGGCCGCATCTTCGACCCCTTTTTCACGACGAAATTCGCAGGACGCGGGCTGGGCCTGTCGGCGATTCTGGGCATCGTGCGTGCGCATCAAGGTGCGATTACGGTGTCGAGCGAGGTGGGCGTCGGGTCCATTTTCCGCGTGCTGTTCCCCGCGGTCGCGGGCAAACTGCGTCCGCCGACCGAGCCACGCCGGGCACCAGGCTTGGCGCGCGGTGCGACCGTCCTCGTAATCGACGATGAGGAGGAGATCCTCGACGTGGTGCAGTCCGTGCTCGAAACGCGGGGCATCCGAGTCATCACCGCAGAAGACGGTGCCCGCGGTCTCGAGCTGTTCCACCAGAACCAGGACTGCATCGATGTCGTCCTGCTCGACATGAACATGCCCGGGCTGAGTGGCGAGGCCGTTTGTGCGGCGATGCGAGCCGTGCGACCCGACGTGAAGGTCGTGCTATCCACCGGGTACAGCGAGCAGGAGGCCGCGGACCGCTTTGCCGGCACACCGCTGGCCGGTTTCGTGCACAAGCCCTATACGGCTTCCACATTGGTTGACAAGATTGGCGCGGCGTTGATGTAGCCTCGGCCGGCTGTGGCGGGCGGGCGGGCGACCGATTCGCGCGCTACCGGCCAGCGGCGCCAGCACGCCGCATTGGAGCCCATCCCACAACCTGTGGCACAGGCTTCCAGCCTGTGGTTCCACCGGCAAGATGCCGGTGCCACATCAAGTTGTGGGATAGGCTCTTAACCCAATTCCGCTAGCCGTACCCGCGCACGCGCGCTCGTCTGACCTGCGACCGCGATCCGTTTCAACGGCTTCGTCAGGCCGCCCACGATCGAAACCTGCGCGGGCTTCACCCCGAGCACCTCCGCGAGCAACCTCGTCACCGCGCCGTTGGCCTGACCGCCCTCCGGCGGGGCGGCGACGGCGAGCTTAAGTGCCGCGCCCCAGAGACCCGCGACCTTAGTACGCGAGGCGCCGGGAACGACTTTGACGGTGAACTCGATCCCCCCCGCGCGCTCGATAATGTCCAGCTTCCCGGTATCCATCAGGGGTACACGCCAGACGCCCGCGAGCGCCGCCGCGTCAGCTCGCCGCCGCCCTCTGCGGCCCGAACTCGTCACCGCGGAACGTGTTGCCGAGGTAGGTCTCTCGAACACGCGGATCGTTGATGAGCTCCACCGGCGAACCGGAGCAGATCACCTTGCCCTCGTGGATCACATAACTGCGGTCGGTCACCTTCAGCGTCTCGTGTACGTTGTGGTCGGTCAGCAAAATGGCGATGCCCGCTTGCCGCAGGCGGACGATCTCGGTTCGCAGGCTCTCGACCGCGATCGGATCAACCCCGCTAAAGGGCTCGTCCAGCAGAATCAGCTTCGGCCGCGTGATGAGCGCCCGGGCAATCTCCAACTTGCGGCGTTCGCCGCCCGAGACCTTCTTGGCCGGATTATTCCTGACTTTGGTCAGCCCGAACTGGTGCAACAGCTCCTCGACCATCTGGGACCGCTCGGCCCGCGTCAGCCGCATCGTCTCGCAGATGGCGAGCAGATTCTCAGCCACCGTGAGCCGTTGGAAGACGCTCGGTTCCTGGGAGAGGTAGCCGATTCCGCGGCGCGCCCGCTGGTACATGGGTAGGGCGGTGATTTCCTCGCCGTTGAAACGAACCCGCCCACCCTCTGGGCTGATCATACCCACGGTCATCCGAAAACTGGTCGTTTTGCCGGCTCCGTTAGGGCCCAGCAGGCCGACGATCTCCCGCTCGCCGACTTCATAGCTGACATGGTCCACGACCGTGCGGCCGTTGTACGCCTTGACCAGATTTTCCGCCTCCAGCAGCATCAGAAACCCCTCTGGGCAGGGCCCGGCGAATTGTGGACAAGCTGTGTAAAAGAACATAAGTCGCGGTGCTGCGGACGGATGGGACATTGTCCGGCCTGCCCGATAACGCCGGTACAAGAGAAAGAAGTCCGCAATGAAGATCGGGATCGCGCACGGCGTTTAATGACAAGTAGTTGCATTTCGTAATAGCTTTGATTCTCGCCGAACTGCGGAGAGAATGACGAAACCGATTCCGATCCGCGAAGCGTCTCGCAAAATGGGTTCAAAATCCGTGCTGCGCGTTGTTGACAACTCGCCACATAGTGCTCCGGTTTTTGGCCGCAGTTCAGCGTACAAAGCGCACCCGACCGAGGTCCGGAACGGACCAACGCCCGCTGGTGCCGAGCGGAACCAGGCCGGGAAGATACACGAAAGCAGCCTGGCCGACAATCTGATCCGCGGGCACCGTCCCCGGGCGATAATCGGGCGGCAGGTGGGGACCTGCTGCGGTCCATTCGCGGCTGTCATGGCTGTCCGGGCTGTTGTCGCCGAGCACAAAGTACTCGCCCGCCTGGAGCGTGAAAGGGCGGCCCGGGCCGGCGCGTCGGACGCGGTCGATCCGGGAGGTGTAGTGTACGTCCCGGTCGATACGCAGGCCGTGCAGTTCCAGTCGCAGGTCTTGGGCGCAAAGATACACCTCGATCGGCCGCGCGCCCGGCGAAGCGCGTAGCCGCTCCACGGACGGCGTGCATTCGGCATCCAAGGTGCGACACCGCTCGCGGCCGTCGATTTTCAGATAGACGCAGTAATCCACGTGGCCGAATTCGACGCTGTGGAGCGCGCCGCTGCCGAGTTCCGGACAGCTCAGCGACCGCAAGGTCCGTGGCGGTTCGTCCGCTGCGGTGTTCTGCAGGACGAGTCGGAGTTGGCCCGTGCGGTGCAGTTCTACCGCGAAAGAGTACGGCGGTCGGACGAGCTCGATTCGGCACACGCCCGGGCCGTCGGTGAAGGCCAGGTCGGTTACGACGCGCACGTCGCCGATGAGCGCCCCGGATGATCGCCGGTTGTGAGCGTAGAAATCCAGCAGATACTCGGGGGCTGCATCGTAGTTGAAGCGCAGCTTACGGCGGGCGGCGTCGAGGCCGTCGTAGCGGATCACCCGCGTCTGCGTGCCGGTCCAGCCGGGGACGTTGTCATCCGGGAGGTCGGTGCGCACCCAGCGCGGCCGATGGCCCGTGGGGGAGGCGGCCTCCGGCGCGTGGGCCTGGTCGTAGACAATCATCCAGAGGGCCCGCTGCACGTCGTCCGGTTTGCGCGCGATGCGACCGTCGATGAACACGTCGCCATCGAGGATCTCCACGCTCTCGCCGGGCAGCCCGATGAGACGCTTGATGTAGTGTTGCAGCGGATCGCCGGGATCGCGAAACACGATCACGTCCCAGCGCGCGGGGGCGAACGGGCCGCCGAGGGCGGTGGGCCACTTGTGTACTAGGATGCGGTCGCCCGCCTGGGGGACGACCTGCTCGGGCGGCGTCTCGATGCGCGACTGGCAGTTTGGACAGATCGTGTCCGGCGGGCAGACGAATTCGCCGCCGTAAGGCGACGCGCTGCGTAGCGGAGCGTACTTGTACTCCCAGCCGCAGAAGGGGCAGGTCTGGGTGGCGTGCCGTCCGAGGAGCGTATCCGCCATCGAGCCGGTGGGGATGATGAACGGCTCGACCAGAAACGCGCGGAAGATGAACGCGAGCAGCAGGCCGGTGAGCACGGTCTGGACGATTTCCACCAGCCGGGCCGCGCCAAAGGGCACGGACGGATCAAGCCACGCCGAGGAGTCCGTCGGCGGGACGGTGGATTCAGCGACAGCCGCGGTTGGTTTGTCCACAGGCCGCGGATTTTCGGCGCTGGACGGGCCGTTGCCAAGAGCATGGGTGCGGAGCGTTGCGTCCCAGAGCGGCTGCGGGCTCGGCGTTTTCCGCCGCCATCACGAACGGCTTCGGGTACAATGATCGCAACGAACTCACGAGCGCCACGCGGAGCGACGATGCGAATTTGGATCGTGCGTACGAATACGACCCGGAGGAGATGGACAGTCGCCTATTTTAGTCACACGAAATAGGTGACTGTCCCTGCTTAAGACCCGCACCACCGCACCAAATCCCGCCAAAAACCGCCCATCCCACACACCCCCCTTGCCGCGCACCACCAGCGCGCCAACAGTCCTTCATAGCGTGCCAGCCCCGCGTGGCCAGTCCACGTAAAGCCCCGCCGCGCGCCGGTGAACTCGATGAAGATGCTTCACCACGCGACCAAGATGCTCAAACAGGCGACTAAGATGCTCAACCGTCGCATAAAAACCCGCCTGCTGCGAGCCGGACAAGCCCTCTTCCGCCAAGAGGCTCAAGCTCCCGCTTCGTGGGGCGATAATAACCTTGCGCCTCGCTCCCCCGCCCAAGGTGCTCAAAGGGGGGGTGCGCACGCTGAGCATCTTGGTCACCTTGGTCCCCCGCCCCCTCATCCACGAATTTATCGGGCACGCAGGCTGAGTTCGCGCCCTTCAGGCCTCGCGCGGGAGGGCGAGGCTCCTGCCGAGCCGCGGCTCGCCGGGACGCTCGCCCTCCCCGAGCAGCGCACCATTCTTGAATCCGCTCTAGTGAATCCACCGCGCGCGGCCGAAGTCGACGAGCAGGTTGGGTCCGCGTGGCGTGAGGGGCTGAAAGCCGGGCCAGTACACGAAAAACGCGCGGCCGAGCAACTGGTCCCGCGGCACGGTGCCGGGCCGGTACTCGGGCCGCCGGGCGAGGTGCGGGGCGATGACCGGGTCGCGGATGGGGTGGGAAAACGCGAAGCGGGCGTCGAGACTGTTGGGGCTGTTGTCGCCCAGCATGAAATACGCATTGGGCCCCAGTTCCAGGGGGCTGCCCTGCACCGCAAAACCGGGGCGGTTGTACAGATGTACGTCGCTCGTGTAGTACACGTCGCGCTGGATGAGCACGTGCCGCACAGTCGCCTGTACGTTCTCCGCGGCGATGCGGAGCGCCGGGGGACGTGCGGCCGGCACCGCGGTCTGGGGGCGGATTTCGTAGTGCGCAGGCTGGGATTCCATCACCACCCGACCGTCGATTTCGGCGCTCACGACGCCGTCGAGATGGCTGAGCGCGATGCGGACGGGGTTTGTGCCCAGGGGCACTTGCTGTTGATCCCAGGTCTCGCGCGCTGCGGTCGCGTCCTCCGGATTCTCGCCCGTGAGATTGTGCTCAAGCCGGAGTGCCCCGTCGGCCCCGAGGCGGACGAAGAAACGGTGCGCGCCTTTGCTGGTGGACAGCTCGACATAGCCGGTTCCGCCCTCCAGCGTCACTTCGGCCGAGAGCCGCACGTCGGTGACCAGGTGGTAGGTGTCGGAACGCGGTTCGTTGTAGGCGTACAGGTCCTGAACGCGGCCCGGCTCGCGCGGGTTGTGCGGGTCCGTGCAGAACTGCAACTCGCCGCGGGGCTGCTGCGGTCCGTCGAAGCGCAACACGCGGCCGTCGAGCCCGGTCCAGGTCGTGGCGTCGTCGCGCGGTACCCAACGCGGGTAGTAGTTGGTCCGCAGCGCAGCCGCCGCCGGTGGATGATCGTGGTCGTAGTACGAAAACCACAGGGTGTGCTGGGCATCTGCGGTTTTCCGCGCGAGCTGGCCGTTGACGAACACGTCACCGTCGATGAGCTCGATTTTTTCCCCTGGCAGCCCGATCAGGCGCTTGATGTAGTTCGTGTCACCGTCCGTCGGGACCTTGAAGACGACCACGTCCCAACGCTGCGGACCGAGCTCGTCGATGCCGGCCAGCGCCCCCTCAAACGGCCAACCGTGGACGAAGATGCGGTCCCCGGCGACCGGCGTCAGACGGGTGGACAGGATCTCCGCCCGCAGATAGCCGCGCTCCAACAGGCCCTGCGGGCGGCCGAAGTCGTAGTACTGTTGCCAGCGGCAGTTCGGGCATTCCACCACGAGCGGGTGAAAGGGCGTACCAGGGGGCAGGCGCCAATTGGGCGGTGGCCAGACCGGGGGTTCCTGCCAGCCGACGTTGTACTCCGTGCCGCAGTTGGGACAGGTGTGCGTCGCGTGCGCTCCGCACAGCCCCTCGGCCATCGAGCCCGTCGGGATGATGAACAGCGGCAAGAAGAAGCTCTTGAGCACCAGCAGGTAGATGAAAAAGCCGACGAACGACGCGGCCTGCTCCACCCAGGTTTCTTTCGGCGGCGCAGTTACCGCCAGCGCGGCAGCGGGGGAACGTGGTGCAGGTACTCGGTTGCGCATCGCTCGCGGCCGGCTCCGAATCAGCGTGGTTACGCAGGGCCGGTAGCGTAGCGGTGCGGTTTGGCAGGGTCAAACCGCGGCGCGGCCCGGCGCCGGTCCGTGGCACTTCCGGCGGGGCACGTTTGACCGAGCCGCGGCGGTAGCGGCCGACCC
>JAGVEP010000293.1 GCA_020058145.1 Phycisphaerae bacterium
GCAGCCAGCCCGCGCAGGCCAAAGCCGCCGCCCGCCGCTCGGTGGCGATCCAGAGGTCCCCCTGCGTCTGCTCGGGCCGCCGTCCCAGCGCCATGGCGCCGTCCTCCGTGACCGACCTTCGTCCGGAACGGGCCGCATTCTAGCATTACTAGCTCGGGCGGTCAAACGACTTTTTCAACGGACCGCTAGGCCGGGCCAGGAACATGACGCCCAGCGCCCGCACGATGACCGGCGTGGAGATTTGGGGCTGGCGGCGGGCATCGCGGACCGTGGCGCGGCCCGCTTCCCAGCCGAGGCGCGTCCGTGCATAGGCCAGGAGTCGTCGGAGAATGGCTTTAGTCCTGCCGCTGCTGCACCATCTCAAAATACAGACGGCTAATCTCCTCCAGAAGCCGACGGGCGTCGTGATAGTCGGCCACCCACTGCCGCACCCGCGCTTCCCACGTCTTGGGCACGAAGAGCTGGCGCAGCTTCCCGCCCTCCGAAAAGACGAGATACAGACTGGCGTGGAGTTCCCCGCGGGTGCATTTGCAGGTGGGCTTGCCGCAGACCCGCCGCCGCTCGAGCAGGTTGCCGCGCAGCAGGCCGCGCTGGGTGACCAGGCGGGCCAGGGCGGAGCGGGCCTGGCGTTCCGGCACGCGCAGGGGGGTTCGGGAGCGGGACTTCCTGCCTGACATATATATATAATATCAGAATTACTGCCGCTGTCAAGCCCAAATACGAATGCGAATCTGCTCAGCAGCCGAAAAAAACGCCGCAACTCCCCCAGTCCGCAGGAGCTTACCCGCTACTCAAGACCCCCGGTTGCGGAATCGCTGCTTCGGCGCCGCGGCACGCCGGTGCGGAGTCGCGGTCGTTAACTGGAGGCTGGGTTTTCGATTCCGGATTTCGGGCTCACGGCCACGGGCGGATTGAACACGCGCAGGTCGGTCACTTCCGTCGAGACCTTCACTTCGCCCACCACTTCGGTCAGCCGGCGCGGGACGATACGTGTTTCCCCCGGCTGGAGTGGGCCGCGCCACTCGTCCTCGATCTGCAACGGCGTGGCGACAACGATCGAAAGCTCGCAAACGGGCGAATCGCTCTCGTCCTGAACAACGACCCGCGCCGTCAAGAGCGAGATGGCCTCCTTGCCGTTGTTCTTCACTTCCAGCACGACCACCCCGTCCCGCCCGCCCTGCCTCGCGCGTTCCAGCCGGGCGGTCAACTGCACGGAATCGCGGTAGTCGATGGCCCGGCGATCATTGCAGGCGTCGGCCAGAATGGGCGGGAGCGCTTTCTGAAGGTCCGGCAGCCGGGCGAGCACCCCCTGGACGATGTCGCCGACCTGCCCGGTGAACAGGTGTACGTCGCTGTTGAACACGTGCATGCCATAGAGCCCGAGCGCGGTCCCGCAGACGAGCAGGACCATCACGGTCCCAAAAACACCTTTGGCCAGCGAGGCCAGAAACCCACCCTTGTTGACGATGACTGACGGTCCGCCGTTCATTGGTTCGTCTCCTACGGCACCCGCGGGCGCCTCGCCCAGCGTATCGCCGATCCAAGCACAATTCGATACCGTGAGTGTATTCCGGTGCCCGACCACGATATTTTGAATCGCCGCGGGGGGCAACCCAGCGCGTCCTCCTAACCAGCGGGCTCGCCAGGGGTCTGACGAGCGACTACACTATTGTGACTGAATTGTGACTGACTCCATGTGCGGGGGCATAGGCGATCCGTAGATGAGCGAGATATTCGGAAAACTGCGTTCCTGGCTCCTGTTGGCCCCGCTGCTGGCGACGACCACCGGCTGTCCCCGTCCGACGCTGACGACGGCGGAACTGATCCAGAAGCTCTCCTACGCCGTCCTTGAACCCGACGTGACCTGCGCGCAACTGCGCGACGACTTGGGCCTGGTAGGTCTGCCGCTGGCCAATACGCCGGCCGATGTGGGAATGCCGTATGAGGAACACTGGGTCACTGCCAGTGCTGGCGCCCTACTACGGGTGTGGTACTTGCCCGTCGAGAACCACAACGGGTTGGTGATCATCTCGCCCGGCAACACCGGGTCGATGCCGTGTTACCTGTTTACCGCTCAGTTGCTGCACGAGGGGAGCTACACCGTTGTGATGTACGACTACGAGGGCTTTGGCGGCAGCTCCGGCGAGCTCTCGCTCTTGGCCCTGAGACCGGATTTGGAGGCGGTAACGGACTGGGCACGCGCCTACTCCGGGTTCCCCGCGGTGACTCTGTTCGGCATGTCCCTGGGTTCGATCCCGTCCATCGCCGTTGCGGTCGACCGGCCCACCGAGGTGAACGGCGTCGTGCTCGACTCGCCCATCGGCCTGGCGACGCAGATCGAGCGGTTCAGTTTCCTCATCGACGGACGATCGGACGAGTTGATCGCCATTCTGGAGCCCTGGCTGCTGTCCGAAGCGACGATCACAACGATGCAGCAGCCGCTCCTGGTTTACCTGCACGAACAGGATGTCGTCACGCCCCCGGAAGCCGTTCAGTTCCTGTACGACCGCGCCGCTGGGCCGAAAGAACTGGTCCGTTTCCCGGAACTCGGGCACGCACGTGGCCAATTCATGCGCACCGAGGAATACCGCGCGCACCTGCTGGCGTTCCTGCAGCAAGTCTGGGTGCCATAAGCGCTGCTCTGAACGCGAGTTGCGTTTTCTGCCGCTCTTGCTTGCCTGGGGAATGACGCGACTCTGGGTTCTCGGACGCTTCGGAATCCCTTATTATCCTGCCACCAAACGGGGATTCGCTCAGGAGCGCCGGTTTGAGCGCGCCGCTGGACGTCATTCTCAACGATCGGGTTCTTTTTCGTCCACTTACGGGCGTTGGGAACTACGTGCGGCAACTGCTGCAAGCGCTGCGGCAGGAAACCGCTGCGGTCGCGGTGCATCCTTTCCTCTCAGGCTTCCTGCCGATCTGGCGTCTGCCACTCTCCACGCGCGCCGGGCGGAGCTGGTGGTTTCGCCCGCTGCTCCAGCGCACCTACGCAACCCTGTTTCGCTGTCGGGCGCGCCAGCACCAAATCTACCACGAGCCGAATCACATTCCGATCGCGTGCGACATCGCGACCGTCACCACCGTGCACGACCTCTCGGTCCTGGTGCATCCCGAATGGCACCCCGACGACCGCGTGCACTGGTACGAGCGCGAGTTTGAGGCCGGCCGCCAGCGCACGACGCGTTTCATCGTCGCGTCGGAATTTACCAAGCGTGAGATGACCGCCTACCTCGGCATTCCGCCCGAGCGGATGGATGTGACCTACCAGGCTCCGCGGGCGGAGCTGCGCCCGCAAGACGCCGTGGAAGTGCAGCGCGTCCGCGGCCTGTTCACGCTGCCCGAGCGATTTTTCCTCTATGTCGGTACGCTCGAACCACGGAAGAACGTCCCGGGTTTGTTGGCGGCCTTCGCGAACCTCCCGCCCGCCGTGCGGGCCCGGCATCCGCTGGTCCTGACGGGCGCGCGGGGCTGGAAAATCGAAGCGATCTCGCAACAGCTCGCGTCGCACGGCCTGGAGCACGACATCCGCCTGCTTGGCTACGTCCCCGACGACGCTCTGCCCAGCCTCTATACGGCGGCCACAGCGCTGGTCTGGCCGAGCTTCTACGAAGGTTTTGGCCTGCCACCGCTGGAAGCGATGGCGTGCGGCTGTCCGGTGATCGTCTCGAACGCGGCTTCGTTGCCCGAGGTCGTCGGCGACGCCGGCGTGCTGCTCGACCCGCGCGATACCGGCGGCTGGACAGAGGCGATGCGCCGCATGGCCGAAGACGCGGCGTGGCGGGACGAATGGCGCCACCGGGGAACGATTCAGAGGCAGTCGTTCTCCTGGCAGCGCTGTGCGCAACAGACCATCGCCTGCTATGCGAAAGCGTTACAGATGGCGTGACCCGCCGCCCGCCCGCCGGTGGCACGGCGTACTTGACAAGCCCCAAGGGTACGGGGACTATCAAAAACCCGGTGACTGCGAGCGGTTGGCGGTTTGAGCCGCCGGGTCGGTCCGCGCGGGGGTAGCCCCGACACGTCGCTACCCAGGCCGCTAGCGGGACTTTCGTGGAGCACGCATGGCAAAAAAAGCGTTGATCACCGGCGTGACCGGCCAGGACGGCAGCTATCTCGCCGAGTTCCTCCTCGCCAAGGGTTACGAAGTTCACGGCCTCATCCGCCGCAGTAGCTCGTTCAACACCGGGCGGGTCGACCACCTGTACCGCGATCCGCACGAGCCGGAGACGCGCTTCTTCCTGCACTACGGCGATCTGACGGACAGTGCCGGGCTGCGCCACGTCCTGGGGGCTGTCGCGCCGGACGAGGTTTACAACCTGGCGGCCCAGTCACACGTACGTGTCAGCTTCGACCAGGCGGTCTATACCGCCGACGTCGCGGCCCTGGGAACGCTCCGGCTCCTCGAGGCGATCCGCGACGTCCAAATCAAGTCGCGCTTCTACCAGGCTTCCAGCAGCGAGATGTACGGCCAGGCAGCCGAGGTCCCACAGCGGGAAACGACGCCCTTCCACCCCCGCAGCCCCTATGCGTGCGGCAAGGTCTTCGGCTATTGGCAGACCGTGAACTACCGCGAAGCGTATGGGATGTTCAACTGCAACGGCATTCTGTTCAACCATGAAAGCCCGCGGCGCGGCGAGACGTTTGTGACGCGGAAGATCACGCGGGCCGCCGGCCGCATCAAAGCCGGGCTGCAACAGGCGGTGTACCTCGGCAACCTGGACGCAAAACGCGACTGGGGTTACGCCGGGGATTTTGTCGAGGCGATGTGGCTGATGCTCCAGCAGGATCAGCCGGACGATTATGTGATCGCGACGGGCGAAACGCACTCCGTGCGGGAGTTTCTGGAAGAAACATTTCGTCTGCTGGAGCTGAACCCTGAGAAACACGTGCAGGTCGATCCGCGGTACTTTCGGCCGAGTGAAGTGGATTTGCTGCTGGGCGACCCGACGAAGGCCCGGGAGAAGCTGGGGTGGAAGCCGCGGGTGGGCTTCAAGGAGCTCGTGAAGATGATGGTCGAGCACGATTGGCAGCTCGCCCAGGAGGACCGCGTGCTCCGCGACCATCGCGCGCAGCAAAAGTAGCGGCCGGGCTCTGCCCCGGCCGTAGAACACCGGCAAGATGCCGGTGCCACAGGAGTGTAGCGGCCGGGCTCTGCCCCGGGCGGCAGATGCCCGCAGGCGTTCGGCGGCGCTAGTCCGAAGTTCCGGGACCGGCTAGCCCGAAGTTCCTCCTGCAATCGTGCGGTTTCCCTTGCTGGCGTCTGGACTTACGTGATTTTTGTGTTTCCCGTTACTGGGTACAACTCGAGCAGC
>JAGVEP010000380.1 GCA_020058145.1 Phycisphaerae bacterium
ACCGGGCGGCAGCGGCGGCCGGTCGCCACTCTGACCCCGCGACGGGCCAGGCGGCATTCCATCCTGCGGGAACTGACCGTGCGGCGCGGATGGACACGGCGGTAGCGGTACCAGAACGGGTCGTGGGCAGGCCGCGTTTTCGGGCGGTGGGCAGGGCGGGGCCGGAGGCCGGTTGGCCGCGCGCAGGTCAGTCCACGCTTGTTGCTGCTCGGACGTAAGTTGGGCCACAACCGCGTCGCGTGCCGTTTGATGAGCCGTCGCGACCGTCTGGTACGCCTGTTGGAAGATCGCCTCCGCCTGCGTTTGCTGGTCGGCGGTCAAGTCGATCGGCGGCAGTGGCGGACCGCACGGCGGGTCGCCCACGATGGCGTGGAGCTGCTGGCAGAACTCGTCCGGCGTGATTTCGCCGGCCCGCAGTGCGGCTTCCAACGCCTGCACGGCCGTGCGCTGCTCGTCCGTGAGCGGCGGGCCACCCGGTCGGGGGCGCGGAGCGCTCGCGGAAGCCTGCGTTCGCGCGGATTCCGTGTCGGAAGTTGTAGCGTCCGTTTGAGTCGCGACCTCGGTCGCGCTGGCCACAAGGTTCTGAAGCGCGGCAGTATCGGCGGCGGTGGTGGTTCCGCAGCCGGCGTTCCAGTAAATCAGGGCCAGAAGCGCCAGGGTCCCGCCGACCGAGAGGTAGAAACTGCGCGTGCGTCGCATGGGGTTACTCCTTCAGGCAGGCCTTAGCGGCCCCAGGTCACATTCGCCCGGCCGCTGCCTGCAATAGAGAACGCCGAGCGGCCCGGTTTATTCGCCGGCAAAATGGCAGGCGACACGTTGCGCGGGCGACAAGCCAGCGCGCAGCGTCAATTGCGGCACGTCGGTGTGACAGCGCGGTTGCGCCAGCGGGCAACGTGGATGAAACGGGCAACCCGGGGGCGGGTTGAGCGGGCTCGGGGGTTCGCCGGACAAGCCGGGCTCGAAGGTCGTCGCGGCGGCCAGCAGCGCCCGCGTGTAGGGGTGGCCGGGGTGCGCGAAGAACTGGGCGGTGGGCGCGTGTTCCACGATGCGGCCGAGATACATGACGGCCACTTCGGCGCAGATATGCCGCACGACCGCGAGGTTGTGCGCGATGAACAGGTAGGTCAGTCCCAACTGTTGCTTGAGATCGGCGAGCAGATTAAGGATCTGAGCTTGTATCGAGACGTCGAGGGCCGAGACCGGCTCGTCACAGATGATGAGGCTGGGTTGCAGGGCGAGGGCACGGGCGATGCCGATGCGCTGCCGCTGTCCGCCGGAGAATTCGTGCGGGAAACGGTCCCCGTCGGCGGAGGTGAGGCCGACTTGGGCGAGGAGCTGCGCCACGCGCGCGCGGCGTTCGGCGTTTGTGCGGACCAGGCCGTGGACGGTGAGGGCCTCGCCGACAATGGTCTCGACGCGCAACCGCGGATTGAGGCTGCCGTAGGGGTCCTGAAAGACGAACTGCATGCGCCGCCGAAGCGGGCGTAGCGCGCGGAGCGGCAGTGTAAACAGGTCGTGGCCGTCGAAATACACACGACCGCTGGTCGCAGGAATGAGGCGGAGAATCGCGCGGGCGAGCGTGGATTTGCCGCAGCCGCTTTCGCCCACGAGGCCGAGCGTTTTGCCGCCTGGCAGATCGAGAGAGACGCCATCGACCGCCTTAAGCGGGTGCGCGTGGCCGCCCAACAGGCGCGCGCGGGTTCGAAAATGGACGCAAAGATCTGAGACGCGAAGCAGCGGAACGCCGTTGTCAGTCGTCATACGCCTGGACATCGTAACCGGGCGAGGAAAACCGCATAGGGACCGGCGGGGCAGCAGCGACGAAGCGACGAACGGAATGTGGCGTCGGCCCCCCGT
Organism: Phycisphaerae bacterium; assembly: GCA_020058145.1. Taxonomy (GTDB): domain Bacteria; phylum Planctomycetota; class Phycisphaerae; order UBA1845; family Fen-1342; genus JAGVEP01. The sequence goes on from JAGVEP010000380.1 coordinate 1,858, forward strand.
GGCCGGTGTGGCTTGTAGCGTCGGACCTCCGAGTCCGACGGCGGATGCCACTGCGCCGTTTCTGCACACGCAACGTAGTCGGCCCCCCGTGGCCGACGTGGCTTGTAGCGTCGGACCTCCGAGTCCGACGGCGGATGCCACTGCGCCGTTTCTGCACACGCAACGTAGTCGGCCCCCCGTGGCCGAAGTAGAAGTCGGAAGATCTTCGCGACGACACAAGATCCTAGCGCTGACCTGCGCAGGGTCCACTCGGCGGCCCGGCGGCCTCAGTTGCCGCCCAAAATCGCCACAAACCCGTTGATGTCGTCGAAATTCACCTGCCCATCCGCGTTGCAGGTGGCTGGAGCGCGGGGCGCAGCATGCCCGGCGGCAGCGCGGGGAGTTTTCATTTTGGCAGGACGGCTTCCATCCGCAGGAGATTTCTTCGCGCGCAGTACTCGAGCAGAAGCTGCGGTACCCGCATGAGAACCCGGTTCGCAAACACCTCGTCGCGACGCCGGAAGACTGGTATTACAGCTCGGCGGCGTGGCACGCCGGGCAGCGCGAGGTGTGCATGCCGCTCGACGATTTAGAATTCTGAAGCAGACGCGGGAAAGGGAATCCCGCCGGACGGGGTGCGAGAAAGGATTCTCGCACCAGCACGTATTAGCGTGGTCCGCCCCGCTATGGTCCGCACAGCGGACCCTACGGCCTACACGGGTGGGGCACAGGCTCTTAGCCGGTGTGGGCCGGCGGGGGGACAGAGCCCGGGCGGCTACAGACCCGCGGAGAGTGTCACGGCCCCCTCGTATCCGGGTGTGACTAATTTCGTTGGGCGGCGAATTTCCAATCGTCCTGCCAGGCCAGGGAGTCCTGCAGAGCCGTGAGGTTGAGGACCGCGTCCGCGCCGGCCGGGTCCCAGCGCATGCCGGGGAGCCTTGAGCCGCAGAGCCATGGTCTGGCACAGCGATTTGGCGGGGCCGCTGCCGCTGTCCCAGCCCCGGGCGCGGCTTTCGGCGTGGCGGATCGTGCTCGTACGCTCACCCACGTAGTTTCGTAGCCGCGACAACGCA
>JAGVEP010000499.1 GCA_020058145.1 Phycisphaerae bacterium
CCGGCCGGTACAGAGCCCGGCCGCTACGTCGCCTCCGTCCCGCTGACCGCCGGTTCAGGCTTCGCCTCCGTCGGGCCGTCGGCGCCTTCAAAAACGAACTGCCGTGCGTCGTCTACACCTTCCACTGTCACGCGAATGACCTTCTTGTCGGTGTACTTGCCGCGCAAAATGTCCTCGCTGAGCGGATCTTCGATCTTGCTCGAAATCGTCCGCCGCAAGGGCCGGGCGCCGAACTTCTCGTCCGTGCCTTTCTCGACCAGGAATTCCTTGGCCTGCGGCGTCAGCTCCAGCGTCAGGCCGCGCTCTTTGAGCCGCTTGGCCACCTTGCCCACTTCCAGTTCCACAATGCTGAGCAGGTCGGCGTGCGTGAGCTTGTGGAAAACCACAATCTCGTCGAGCCGGTTGATAAACTCGGGTCGGAAGCTCCGCTCGAGCTCGTTGACCAGCATGTCCTTCATCTTCTGGTAGTTGATGTCCTCGTCCCGCTTCATGAACCCGAACGGATCGGAGCTCATGATCCGGTCCGCCCCGATGTTGCTGGTCATGATCAGGATCACGTTGCGGAAGTCCACGTGCCGGCCGAACGAGTCGGTCAGGCGGCCTTCCTCCATGATCTGGAGCAGCATGTTGAACACGTCGGGGTGGGCCTTCTCGATCTCATCGAGCAGCACCACCGCGTACGGCCGCCGGCGGATACGCTCGGTCAGTTGGCCACCCTCTTCGTACCCGACGTAGCCGGGCGGGGCGCCGATCAGGCGGCTGACGTTGTGCTTCTCCATGTACTCCGACATGTCTATGGTGGTCAGGGCTTCCTCATCGCCGAACATGAAGTCCGCCAGCGTCTTGGCGAGCAGCGTCTTTCCGACGCCCGACGGCCCGAGGAAGATGAACGAGCCCATCGGCCGGTTCGGGTCCTTCAGGCCGCTCCGGCTGCGGCGGACGCTGCGGGCGATCGCGCTGATGGCCTCGTGCTGGCTGATGACCTTCTTGTGCAACTCGTTTTCCAACTCCAGGAGCCGGGCGGCCTCTTCTTTTTCCAGGCGCGTCAGCGGAATGCCGGTCATACGGCTGACGACTTCGCCGATCACGACCTCATCGACGATGCCCTCAATTTCCTTGGCGTTGTCCTTCCACTCGCGCTGGATGTTCTCGCGCTTCATGCGCATGGTTTCGCACTTGTCACGCAGCTCGGCGGCCCGCTCGTAGTCGGCGTTCTTGACCGCCTCGTCCTTCTCGCCATTCAGGCGCTCGATTTCGCGCTCCAGGTCCGCCAGGTCCGGCGGAATCGTCATGCCGCGGATGCGGATGCGGGCACCGGCCTCATCGATCACGTCGATCGCCTTGTCGGGTAGCACGCGGCCGGTGATGTAGCGGTGGGACAACTCGACGGCGGTTCGCAGGGCGCCGTCGGTGATCTGCACGCGGTGATGGGCCTCGTACCGGTCGCGCAGCCCCTTGAGAATGTCCAGCGTGTGCTCGGGGGTCGGCTCGTTCACGTGGATCGGCTGGAACCGCCGCGCCAGGGCCGCGTCTTTCTCGATGTACTTGCGGAATTCGTCGAACGTCGTGGCGCCGATGCACTGAATCTCGCCGCGCGAGAGGGCCGGCTTGAGCACGTTGGACGCGTCGATCGCGCCCTCCGCACCGCCGGCGCCGACCAGCGTGTGCAACTCGTCGATGAAGAGGATGACGTTTCGCGCCCGCCGCACCTCGTTCATGACCGCCTTGATGCGTTCCTCGAACTGTCCGCGGTATTTCGTGCCGGCGACCATCATCGCCAAGTCGAGAATGACGATCCGGCGCTCGTGCAGCAGTTCGGGAACCTGGTGATTGATGATCTTCTGGGCCAGGCCCTCGACGATCGCCGTCTTGCCGACGCCCGCCTCGCCGAGCAGCACGGGGTTGTTTTTCATTCGGCGGCACAGGACCGTGATGACACGTTCGATCTCGGCGGCGCGACCGATAACTGGATCCAACTTGCCCTCGCGGGCCAGATCGGTCAGGTCGCGCCCGAATGAATCGAGCGCCGGGGTCTTGCTCTTGCCGCCCTTCTTAGGGGCTTCTCCCGGCGGCGTTGCGGCACCAGCTTCCTCAGATTCCATGCCGGCCCCGAGCAGGTTCAGCACTTCCTCGCGCACATCTTCGAGCTTGAGGCCCAGGTTCATCAGCACCTGGGCCGCGACCCCGTCCTGTTCGCGCAGCAGGCCGAGCAGCAGATGCTCCGTGCCCACGTAGTTATGGTTGAGATTGCGGGCCTCTTCGATGGCATACTCGATAACCCGTTTGGCCCGCGGCGTTTGCGGCAACTTGCCCATCGTGACCATCTCGGGGCCGCTCTTGACGAGCTTCTCGACCTCCAGGCGCACTTTGCGCAAGTCGACGCCGAGGTTCTTGAGTACATTCGCCCCGACGCCCGAGCCCTCCTTGACGAGACCGAGCAAAATGTGCTCGGTGCCGATGTACTCATGGTTAAATCGCTGGGCCTCCTGGTTGGCCAGGGCCATCACCTTCCGCGCTCGATCGGTAAATCGTTCGAACATGCCGCTGGGTCTCCAGTGGGCGGGCACTCGGTGTGGGCGGCTCAGCGCCACACGCGTTTACGGGACCTTCGGGACACTTGATTCTATGTCGCGCTCGTCACAGCAGCAAGCTAGCGCACTATTCGCGGTCAAGCGAACGCGCTGTTCGTGTTATCGACATCTGCGTGCATGGTGTTCAGTGACACACTTTCGAAGAGTGCGGGCGCAAGATATGCCGGCCGGAGCCAGTAAAGTCGTGCGCGCGGCTCGGCGCCCAGCGTAGGCAAACCGCGTGATGTCGTCGCACGCGACGATCACCGGCGCCCCACGCTTGACTTGCAGGCTTTTCGGACCGTATAATCCATGTATCCGCAGGGGCGGCGGCACGCGCTGGGATTGTGGGAGTATGAGCATGACGCGAGCGGGTTGGAGGCTGGCGCTGCTGGCGGGGGTGGGTTTGTTGGCAGTCCCGGTTCGGGCGGAGCCGTGGTGGCTGGCGTGGGAGGGGGAGACGTGGCCCGAGGACTCCGGCTGGCTGCGTACCACCTACGGCGGCGGCGACGAGCGTTCGCTCCATGACGGCGTAATGACGCTCGACGGGCGTGCCAGCATCGACTCCTCCGACTTCTACCGGACGTATCACTCGTTGAGTTTGGACCCCGGACAAACGTTCGTCATGGAATGGAGGTTGCGGGTTCTCGCCGTAAGCGGGTTCGCCGATCCTGGAGTTAGCGCACTTTCCGAGGGGAATGGTGTGGTCTTTCTTTGGTACACAGAGAACAGCATTTACAGCATGCTCGAGGGGGAGTGGGTCCCGTTTGTTCCGGGCGTTTTCCACGATTATTGGCTTATGTCGACCGACATGCGGAACTACACACTGCTCATCGATTCTCAACCGGCTTATCAGGGCCAGTTTGTCTCGTCCGGTGGGCCGTCGGAGGTTGATTGGGGGGATGTCACTCAGGGGGCTAGCAGCCTCTCAGACTGGGATTATTTTCGCGTAGGCATCGTGCCAGAGGCGCCCACCGGCCTCCTCGTCGGGTTTGTGGGGCTGGTGGGGACCGTCTTGAGGTCCCGGAGAGAAGGGATGATCTGCGATAGGCAAACGCGGGGTGAACAGCCCAAGGGTCGGGGCGTAAATCGGCCAAGAGTTACATGCAGCTTACCTGACCAGGAGGACTTGACTTGCGGCCTTTTCGGACCATAGAATCGCTATATCCGCATGGGCGGAGGCACGCGCTGGGATTGTGGGAGTACGAACATGCGTCAAACGGGATGGCGGCTGGCGCTACTCGCAGGGCTGGTCTGGATGGC
>JAGVEP010000307.1 GCA_020058145.1 Phycisphaerae bacterium
AAATCGAGAAAACCGACCTTGCGAAACCAGAGAACATCTCGCGGGGCTACGCAAGGACACCCGCGCCAAACCAGCGCTCAGAATGAAGGCGACTGCCGCGGACCCGGCGGAGGTCAGGTTGACCGCATTTCCCGCGGTGGAACGCCTCCCGAGAGGCCGCGCGGGGCGGAAAGTCACCCACGAATTCTGCTGAGGAGGCATAATTGCGAACGCGAATCGGAGCAGTTGTGTGCTGCGCGCTCGTCGCGGCAAGCGTGGCGACCGGGCACTCTAATTTGGTCCGCTTGTGGGAGGGTGCCCCAAACTACTGCAGGATTGTCGGACCGGTAGCGAGAATCACGGGGCCGGGCACGTTCAAGCTGGATGCTATCATCCAGGGCACATCCGGTCTGGGCACGATCGACACGATGTGGATCGACACCGGCGGGACGGTGAAGGTCGGCGACGTGTTGCGCACAGCGGACATTGCCGGCATCGCGCCGGGCGGGTCCCTGGAGGTCGTCACCGAAATCGGTTACGGCGCCAGCGACCACTTCCACGTGACCGGCGATATCGCCGGAACGCTGACAGCGGACTCGGTCGATACGCATTTCCAGGTGGAGGAGGTTGTCAGCGGTCGGATAACCCAGCGGCAGGGTTAGAAATGTGCAAAGAGACGAAATCTCGGAGAAATTACCGGGCTGGCGCTTGCCTTTGCCAAGGCAGCGGCGTAAAAGTACTAGTGACCGAGGAAGCGGTGCGGGACCACGCTCTGCCGGGACGGGGCCGCACAACGCGGACCGGGCGTTCGCAGAGCAAGGAACATGGTCATGGGTGAAAAACGAGCGGGAAGCAGCGGGCAGGCGGGGTGTGCCGCCGGGTGTGGGCGGAAGACGGGCTTTCGCAGGTCGACGGTGGCCCGGCCGGCGTCTCGCTTTGCGAGACACCACGACTACACGCCAGCGCTTGAGCGCGAGGATAGCGCCACTGCTCTGCCGTCCAGGCCCGCGTCTCGCTTTGCGGGACGCGACTTCGGCGAGCTCGGACGCCTGTTCGCTCGGCTCGTGGACCGCGGCGGATGGGCGCTTTGGCCTTGGGCACAAGCGCTGCTAGTCGCGTTCGAGGCACATCCAGTGCCCTTGGCCGAGGCTGGCAAGCGTGTGGGCTTGGCCGCCCGCGGGCGGAGTTATTCGAAGAAGTGGATGTCGCGCGCCCTGCTCGCGGCCCGGGAGTGGCCGCATCGGCCGACGACCCAAGCCGAGTGGGCCGGCTTCACGGCGCGCTTCCACGGCCACAAGGCCAAGCAGCCGGGCGAAAGAGACCCGCTGGCGGTCCGTATCCAGAGTGTCCTGAGACGGTTACGTCGCACGGTGCTGGCTGCGCTGCGCTTGGGTTGCACGCCGCAGGACATTCGGCAGCGTGTGGAGGCCGAACTTCTGAGCGCGGTGGATGGTCAAAAAACTGCACCGGCACCCGCCGACGGCGAAACGAGGGTAAAACCATGAAAAGAGTCCTAATATCGGTCGTACTCACATGCCTGGCGAGTTCGCTAGCGTGGGCCGATAATATTTATAGCGTGGCGTACGAGGGGGGCGCACTGCCCGAGAGCCGGCCGGGGTGGTACCGGGCGTACGACGCCGGCGGAGCAATCCGCACCATCGAAACCGATCCCGATAACCCCAATAATCGCTTCCTGGTCATCAACTCGCTGGCTAGCACGGTGATCTTTGATTACGCCTATTACCCCCGGCAGATGGACCCGAATGGGCCCAATGAGCGATTTTATGCCGAATGGAGGGTTCTGATCTCGGAATCGTATGGAGCGCCTGATCAAGGTGTTACGATCGAATCCGACGCCGGCCACAGCGTCGGACTGCACTACGCCTATGACTACATCTCCAGCGACTTCGACGGCTGGGCGGTGGGGATCGCGCCCGGCGTTTTTCACACTTACCGCCTCGAGTCGCTCGACATGGTGACCTACGGGCTATGGATCGATGGCCAGTTTGCACACCAAGGACCGTTCTTCGAGGGACTCCTATATTCATACACGACGTTCGGCGATGACACGCAGTACGGCTTCGCGCGCTCTCTAGCCAAGTGGGATTACTACCGGTTCGGTGTCGCGGTCGTTCCGGAGCCTGCGACAATAGGTGTTCTTGTAGGATTGTGTGTTTGCGGCGCCTGGAGGCGCCGCTAGTTTAGGTCCTAGCGGCTTTCAAGCCGCAGCAATCAGGAGAAATGCAATGTTACGTCGATTCCTCCCAGTAGCCCTATGCGCGCTCGCCGTTACAGGCGCGGCCAGCGGGCAAAGCAACCTGATCCGTCTGTGGTATACTGATACTGATCCAAACTACTGCCAGATCACTCAGGGCAGCGGCAAGGTGACAATCACCGGCCCCGGCACCTTTAAGCTGGACGCCATAATCCAGGGCACCCAGAGCCTCGGCGTGATCAACACAATCTGGATCGACCCCAACGGGACGGCCGTGAACGGTGACGTATATGTGTTTATTGTCAGAAATCCACGCGACGTTGGAAATGATCCACATTGTCCAGGCGTGACGCAACTTAAGGAGGTCAATATATTGAACGTGACTGCAGGTCACGCCGGCAACCTGGTCGAAGTTCGCATGACGAGCCATGCGGCGGCCAACGGGAAATTTCTCGCTTCGAACATCCTCGATACCTTCGCGGTCGGCGGCAGCGTGCTGCACAACATCGAGATCACCGGCGACATCCTGAACCCTGTCACGATAACAGGGTTTCTAAAGGCAGATATCGTGTGTGGAAG
>JAGVEP010000339.1 GCA_020058145.1 Phycisphaerae bacterium
AAATCGAGAAAACCGACCTTGCGAAACCAGAGAACATCTCGCGGGGCTACGCAAGGACACCCGCGCCAAACCAGCGCTCAGAATGAAGGCGACTGCCGCAGACCCGGCGGAGGTCAGGTTGACCGCATTTCCCGCGGTGGAACGCCTCCCGAGAGGCCGCGCGGGGCGGAAAGTCACCCACGAATTCTGCTGAAGAACCGATTTCCAAGACCACCACAACGACAGGTTTGAAAGTCTCCTGCCGCTGGGACCGCCGTCGCTACCCGGTTGGCCGAAAGGTCCCTGACAAAGAGTGGGGGACGATCAATCTGCTGCGCGCTGCTTTTCATGGCGACTGGAACTACACCATTCGACCGCGCCGGCAATGATAACTTGCGACACTCATTTCGTTGCAGGCCCTTACCTGGCCAACCGCCTCTACGCCGACCACGACGCGCGCTACGCCGCCGGTTGCGAGGCCTGGAACCGCTTCACGGCCGAGCCGGAACGGGTGCGCTCCCTGTGCCATTCGGCTTGGGCCGAATCGGCATGTTCAAACTAGACATGGTATGAGCTACTGCTTGCGGCTCTTGAACGTGGCCATCGGCCACCCCACGAGGTCCGTCCGCGCACCGTGCTATGCCAGTGGCAATCGGACCGGCATGCCCACTGACGAGCGCTTGAGCAGGTCGCTACGTCGCGACCGGAGCCTCGCTCGCACGCTCCAGGGAAATCCGCCCCGTTGTGTCGTCGTACGCCAGAATCTCCGCGTACCGGCCCCAGCGCACGATGATTTCCAGTTGGCGTGCCACGTCCGCCGGCGGGAATTCCACTTCGAGGGCGGTCAGGGCGTCTTCCCAGCTCAGATACGGCTCATCCACGACTTGCAGTAGCGTCAACAGCCACTGAAACAGCGGCAGACGCCGGATGCGGGTCGCGAAGATGCGCTGGGTAGGCTTCATTGGGGCGCAGGGTGTAGTGGCCACAATAGCAACCCACCGGCAGAGTCACACGACTCGCGCCGGTGGCGTGATCCTGCTGCTACGACCGAGGGCGGACGCGGGCGCTACTTTCGCGCGCGGCGGGCCGGAGCCTTCTTCTTGGCCGGTGCAGCCTTCTTCTTGCCGGCAGATGTTCGTCGCTTTGGCGTCGCGGCCCGCACCGCGGCCCGGCGCTGCGCTTCGTCCTCGTCCTCTTCGATCATCGCCTGCGCCGCCGCGAGCCGGGCGATCGGTACGCGGTATGGCGAGCAGGAAACGTAGTTCATGCCGACAAGGTGGCAGAACTTTACGCTCTCGGGGTCGCCGCCATGCTCGCCACAGATGCCGATCTTAAGTTTGGGGTTCACGTCGCGGGCCTGCTCGATGGCGACGAGCACCAACATGCCTACGCCATCCTGATCGAGCGACGTGAAGGGGTCGACCGCGAAGATCGCAGCCTTGTTCGGATTGCAGTAGTCGGGCAGGAAACGGCCCGCGTCGTCGCGCGACAGCCCCATCGTCATCTGCGTGAGATCGTTCGTCCCGAAGCTGAAGAACTGGGCGACTTCGGCGATGTCATCCGCCGTGATGGCCGCCCGCGGCGTCTCGATCATCGTGCCCACCAGGTAGTCGAGCTTTACGCCGGACCGCTTGATGATCTCGTCGGCGACGGCCCGCGTACGGTCGGTCAGCAGCTTGAGTTCCTTCGCGTCGATCGTCAGCGGAATCATGATCTCCGGGCTGACCTTGCCGCCGCGCTTCTTGACCGCGACCGCGGCCTCGATGATCGCGCGGACCTGCATTTCGAGGATTTCGGGGTACGTGATGCACAGCCGGCAGCCGCGGTGGCCGAGCATCGGGTTGGCTTCGTGCAATTGCTCGGCCCGCTGGAGGATCGCCGCCGTGGGGATGCCGGTCGCCTGCGACAGCTCCTCCGCCTGCTCCTGCGACTTGGGCAAAAATTCGTGCAGCGGCGGGTCGATCAGACGAACCGTGACCGGCCGGCCGTCCATCGCGTCGAAAATGCCGATGAAGTCGTCACGCTGATAGGGCAGGAGCTTGTCCAGCGCGCGTTTGCGGGCCTCGAGCGTGTCAGCGACGATCATCTCCTGTATCGCAAGCTGCCGCTCGCGGGTCGCAAAGAACATGTGCTCCGTACGACACAGGCCAATACCTTCGGCGCCCATCTCGACCGCCTTGCGGGCATCCTCAGGCGTGTCGGCGTTCGTGTGCACGCGCAGCCGCCGGCGCCCGTCCGCCCACTTCATCAGCGTGAAGTACTCCTGCGGCGGCTGGGGTGCCTGAAGCTCCAAGCGGCCGCCGTAGACCGTGCCGCTGGAGCCGTCGAGCGTCAGGTAGTCGTTCGCGCGAACCACCTGGCCGCGAATGGTCATCTGGCCGGCGTTGTAGTCGATCTTGAGGTCGTCGCAGCCGACGATGCAGCACTTGCCCCAGCCGCGGGCGACGACGGCCGCGTGCGACGTCTTGCCACCCGTTTGCGTCAGAATGCCCATGGCCGCCTGCATCCCACCGACGTCTTCGGGGCTCGTTTCCTTGCGGACCAGAATGACCGCCTCGCCTTTGGCCGCCAGTGCCTCGGCATCCGCGGCGTTGAAGACCACCTGGCCGCACGCGGCGCCGGGCACCGCGTTAATGCCCTCGGTGAGCTTCGCCCGCGCGAGCTCGTCGCGCGCGATGTTGGGACTGATGATCGGGTAGAACAGCCGCTCGATATCCTCCTGCGTGATCCGGCGGATAGCCTGGTCGCGGGAAATCACGGGCTTGGACGCGGCGTCGAGGTAGCGCTTCGGCAGGTAGCCCGCTTTGAACAGCCGCCGGGCTGCGGTTTTGGTCAAAAGCGGCTGCGTGGCCTGCTCGACCGCGATGCGGAACGCCGCCGCGGGGGTCCGTTTGCCCGTGCGGCACTGGAGCATGTAGAGCTTGCCGCGTTCGAAGGTGAATTCGAGGTCCTGCATTTCGCCGTAGTGGATTTCGAGGATCGCGCGGACCGCACAGAGCTGGTCATAGATCGCGGGCATGTGGTCGCCGAGCTCGGTGAGCTTGATCGGCGTGCGGATGCCGGCGACCACGTCCTCGCCCTGGGCGTTGATGAGCATGTCGCCGTAGAAAATGTTCTCACCGGTGCTGGGGTCGCGGGTGAAGCACACGCCCGTGCCGCTGTCATCGCCCATGTTGCCGAAGACCATCTGCTGGATGTTGACGGCGGTGCCCTTCAGGTCGGTGATCTTCTCGACACGGCGATAGGTGACGGCCTTGTCGGCGTTCCAGGAGTTGAACACGGCGTTGACCGCCCCCACAAGCTGTTCCCAGGGGTCCTGCGGAAAATCGCGGCCGGTCTGCTCGCGGAAGAAGTCCTTGAATTCGCCGCACAGCGCGCGCAGGTTCTCGGCGGAGAGTTCGTGATCGGAGCGCACGCCGGCGCGTTCCTTGAGGTGGTACAGCTTCTCTTCGAGGATTTCCTTGCTCAGGCCGACGGCCGTGGTGGAGTACATCTGGAGGAAGCGGCGATAGGCGTCCCACGCAAAGCGCGGGTTGCCCGTGGCGGCGGCCAGCCCCTCGACCGAGCGGTCGTTCATCCCGAGGTTGAGAATGGACTCCATCATGCCGGGCATCGAGCGGGCCGCACCGCTGCGCACGGAAACCAGCAGCGGGTCTTTCGCATCACCGAGCTTCTTGCCGCTGGTTTTCTCGAGTTGTGCAAGCTGCCGGCGAATTTCCTCGGCGAGCCCGGCGGGCCATTTCTTGTCGCGACCCCAGTAGTATTCGCACGCGGGAACGGAAATCGTGAATCCGGCCGGCACCGGCAGGCCGATGCCGGTCATTTCGGCCAGCCCGGCGCCCTTGCCACCCAGGGTTTTCTTGTCGCCACCCTGCCCCGCCACCTTCCCGGACCCGAACGAATAGACGTACTTCTGCTTGGTTATCATGGCTGGTTCCTGGTTCGCGACGGTTGGTCATCCGGGGGCGTCCCCGGCAACGCAAAGGTCCGGATGATACCCGAATGCTGGCCGGCTACCAGCGAACGCAGGTGCCGCGGCTCGGATAAGATGCAACGAACGCGAAGCCCCGCGCCGAGCAGGCTGGACCGCCGGATGGAAATGGAAGTCGGATATCTCGCGCCGTACATCGGCCCCCTGGCCGGGGTGACCACGTCGTTTCTCTGGTCGCTGACCGCACTCTGCTTTACCGCGGCGGGTCGGCGGATTGGTCCAGCCCGGGTCAACGCCTTGCGAATTATGCTCGCGGTCGTCTGGCTCGGACTCACCCACCGTGCCCTGACCGGCATGTGGATTCCCATGGCTACCGGCCGGCAGGTCCTGCTGCTGGGCTTATCCGGCTTTTTTGGGCTGACTCTGGGCGACTTGGCGCTCTTCACCGCGTTCGTGCGCATCGGGCCGCGGGTGGCCATGCTGGTCATGACAACGGCGCCGATCTTCGCCGCGCTGCTCGGGTGGATGGCGTTCGGCGAGACGCTCGCGGGCGTGGCGTGGCTGGGGATGGCCCTGACGCTGGCGGGCGTGGCGTGGGTGGTGCTCGAACGACCCGCAGCGCTCGACGGCACGGCGAGGGCCGCGTGGGCGCGCGGGTTGCTGCTGGCGACGATTGCCGCCCTGTGCCAGGCCGGAGGCTTGTGGCTGAGCAAAGCGGGCATCGGTCACGGCTGGCTGCCACGGGAGCAGCACATGGCGGCGCAGACGGCCACGCTGCTACGGATGTTTTTCGCCGCCGTCACGGTGGCTCCGACGTTCGGCTGGTATGTCTTCCGGGCGCGGCTGGCGGCCAGTGGCACGGGCAAAATTGTGCCCTCCCCGGCGCGCCGCAGGGGCTATTTCTTGACCTTCTGCGGCTCGATCGTCGGGCCATACCTCGGCATCTGGTTCTCGCTCGTCGCCGCGGACCGCGCCCCGCTGGGCGTGGCCCAAACGACGTGCTCGCTGTCGCCGGTGTTCATCCTGCCGTTCGTGGTCCTCATTCAGAAGGAACACGTCAGCCTGCGGGCGGTTTGCGGCGCGGTGCTGGCGGTCGCGGGAGTCGCGCTGCTGTTTTGGCGGCCGGGGTAGCGGCTCGCGCCGGCCACGGGGCAACCGCCGCTACGGAAGCTGAATATACGCGAGCCGGGTGTTCTCGCCGGCGCCGATCTTGAACGCCACCAGCCGGTCCGTGGCCTCCACGTCACTGCCGCTCAAGAAGCTCTTGCCATCGGCGAAGGCCTTGAACGCGGTGCCCGCGGTGCTGACCTGGATGTACTCGGCGGTCGCGTCGAGCGCTTCGTCGCCCGAAATGAAGACCCAGTTACCGTTCGGAGTAATGGCGATGTCCCCCCCGTAACCGGCCCAGGGGTCGACGTTGTCGCGCGGATCATCGCCGGCGATGCCGCCCTCGAATGGCGTGGTCGTGGGGGTGCCGACGGCGGCGCGGTACACAGACGACACGGTGTCATACGCGTTGCGTTCCAGGAAATACGCGTAGCGCCCGCCGCGCAGGGCCAGGGTCAGGTCGCGGTTTCCGGGATTCAACACCAGGGCGGTTGCGACGGCGGTGTTGACGTTGAGTAAGCGGATGTTCAGCAGGGAGTCCTTCGCCACGTAGAGGATGTGGCCACTGCCGTAAACAAATGGCCCGAGGATTCCGCCTTGGTTCGCCAGGTCGATGGCGCGCGGCGCGGCGTTGGGGTCGTTAATGTCATAGATGAAGAACTGGTCGCCGCCGTGGGCGATGACGACGCGGTCCTGGTTGCTGATCGCCACCTGCGCGATGTTGACCGAGGGATTTTGGAGCGGCGTGACCACCGGGGTAGTCCCGCTGACGTCGAGGAGCTTCAGCATCCGGCCGTCGGTGACCTCGCCGGCCCGGCTGAGCGTGATGGCCAGCAGGCCATCGGCCACAACCGGACTCAATTCTTCCAGACCCTCGCGACCGGGCAGCGGTGCCAGGAAAACCTCGGCGAGTGCGATCGGCACGGTGGTCTTGGCCGTGGTGTCGTAGATACTGAGCTGAAATTCATCATCAAACAGGAGCAGTTTCTTTCCGGCGACCGCGAATCCGGCGTTACGGTAGTCGCCGGGAACCGCTGTGGCCTCGGCGGGGATGGTTGAGGGGATCACATAGCCCACGCCCGTGAAATTGCCGGTTCCAAAGGCGACCAGGTCGTCACCGATGGTCAGCGACGCGTCGAACCGCACGGGGATCTGCGTTTGCGTGACTTTCAGCGCGGTTTCCGCCGTGATCGCACCGCTCCCAGTGGTCGGGTTGTTGCTGTCCCCCGGCAACAGCCCATCCGCCACGGGACAACCCCCCACGAGGCTCAACCCAAGCCCAACCAACACGAACGCGCCAAGACTGATCAACCTGTGTCTCATCGTGAAACTCCCGAGATTCGAGCTGTCCGGACCATGCACGGCCACCACCCTGGCACCGGCGGCGCATCCCCGAGAACGCGCCGCTGGGCAGGTACCCTGCACCACACACCCAAGGCTTGCGCAGCCTACGGGCGGGCCGCCGGGTGGTCAAGGCCAATCCTCGGCGGGTCCACAACTACCGGCGAATTGCGCTTGCGCTGCCGCGCGAATCTCCCCCCAGCGCGTCTAAGAGCATCCCACAACCTGTGGCACAGGCTTCCAGCCGGTGCCTGGAGTTTGGCCATTTCCTGGTATTTCCGGGATCGAGGAGTCGTAGCCCGGGGGGGATCGCCGTCCTGACGTGGGCTGGCCCGGCCCGCTGGACGGTTGGGGGCTGACCCGATATCTAGTGCTCTGTCACGGCTGAATTGACGCACCGGTGTGCCGTCAAAACACGGTTGACGGAGCACTAGTTATATAACTAGAGACTGAAAGGCGAACCCTCATGGGCTACCCCACCAAAATCCAGCGCATTCAACGCCAGGAGAGCCAACAGTGGTACCGCAACTTCCCCGCTCCGATCGCGCAGCGCACCCGGAAACAGCCAGCCGCTACCGCCGCAGCGCCGAAAAAAAAACGCTGGAACTGCTCCCGGTGATTCTGGGCGTGGGGGACGAATGCCGCAACGTCTTTGCCCAGGACCGGACCGCGCAGCGCGCCCGTCGGCTGGGTCTGAGCGCGCAGGCCGGATTGGATCAGTTGGAGCTCGCCCAGCGTCTGCCGCCGCCGAGTGGCGCACAATAGAATTCCCAAATTTCCGCGACACGCGAGATTGACTTTCTCGGACCCGCGCCTAACGTCTATCAATTGGCTTTGGTGTTTCGGTCGGCAATCTGGTTTCTGGATTCGCGACGCGTGACACGCGCTCCTGCCGCGTCTTTGCGCGCAGTTTGATTCGAATGTCGCCCGTCGCGCAGCGGAGTCAGGGTGGTTTTGGGCCACGCCAGATCTCATTCTGCGGAAGCGTGTTCTGACCGCGCGGACGAGCGACGGTCGCGGTCATATTAGGTAGTCTCGCGCCCGCCCGGATGTGTGAATCGCCCGGCGCTGTCGCCGGCGCGCGCCTCCGAGCGGTGCGGCCAGATGGAGCTTCTGATCGAGGAGTACGAGAGCCTGCTGGCCGGCCGGTGCCGGCCGGAATCCGCCCGCCGATGGTCAAATGAAGGGAGAAACGTCGTGGAAAAGAACAGGTACAAGTGGATGTCTTGCTGGTATGGGCTGGCGATCGGTATGTTGCTGATGCTGGCCGGCCCCGTAGCGGCCGGCCCGCCGCAGCCCTGCCCGACAAGCACGTCCCCGCCCAAGCCCTGCCACGAAATCGACTTCGACGACCAGGCGTACCCACCCGGTACGCAAATCGACATTGAGTACCAGCCCCTTGTCACGTTCTGGAACACCGGCGCCTGCGCGCCGCTGCCGGTAATCGCGGATTGGCCGTACCCGAACGCCAACTCGGCCGGCCAGGTGCTACAGGCGAGCAGCAGCAACCAGGCGCCATGCTGCATCACGGCCGAATTTACTCCCGCTCAAAACTGGGTCAGCTTGTATGTGAGCTACCGCTCGTTCGAACCCAATCTCCCCCCGTGTGAAATCACGTTCACCGCCCATTACAACGATGGCCGGCCGCCGGCTTCCACGTCCGTGACGCCAATCAGCGTGATTCATCCGGTGTACGGTTACCTGACCCAATGGAAATGCGTGTCCGTTTTTGACCCTCTCGGGACCGGTTGTCACATCGAGAGAATCGAGGTCTGCGCCCAGTGCTCCGGCGAGTTCGCAATCGATACTCTCGAGTTCGGGCGCGACGGCACCGAACCTGAAGTGTGGATCACCAACCCGGACTTCGTCTCGTGCGACGGCGCGATGGTCTTAAGGGGGTGGAGCACCGACGTGGATAGCTGCGGGTTCAGCGACATCCTGCGAGTTCAGAAAGACCCGGCCTCTGGAAATGGAGCATGTCCAACTCCACCAGGGACCCCAGGAACTTGGTGCGACATCATGTCGATGTCATTTGGCCGCGGCACTCCCGGGGTTGTGCCGGGGGCGGTGCTCTATACCACAACCCCCGCCAATTTCCCCGCTATAGACTACCCGGAGGGCCATTATGAGGTCGAAATCACAGGCACGAACGACTGCGGCGCCCAGAACAACAGTCAGCGCAGGTTCTGCCTCGACCGCAATCCGCCCACGGCGACGATCACCTGCCCCGACCAGAGACCGCCCTCAAACCTCATGATCGTCCGCGGAAACTTGCCGATCTGCGGCTTCGTGACGGATTTCTGCGGGGTCGGTTCCTGGGACCTGTCGCTGTCCGATCCTCCTCCTCCCTGCGTACCGTTCGGACAATCCACCATTATCGCCAGCGGTACGGGCAGTCCGCCGACGCCGCTCACCACTTGGAACACATTCAGCGCCGCAGAGTGCGGTCCCTACACACTCGACTTGATCGGGACCGACTTGTGCGGCCGCTCCACGTGGTCCCAATCCGTACAAGTAATCGTGGACAACACCTGGCCCGTGGCCACAATTGAAGCTCTGGCGCCACCGTGTCCGCCAGCGCCCTATCTCTGCTTTTCGAATGGTGTTGTCGTGCGAGGGGTTGCCTTTGACGAGAACATCCTTGACTGGACACTGCAAGTGAGCATCGGTGGCGGAGACTTCCAGCCGCTCACCGGCGGTACCACGAGCGTGGGCACGCCGGGCAACCCCGATACCCTGTTTATCTGGGACACATGCTGTGATCCGGCGCCGCCGCCGCCCGGCGACCCGAATTGTAGTGCGTGCTGTTACACGCTGAAGCTGACCGTCCGGGATAAGGCGGAGAAGTGCTGCCCGGCGGAGCCCGATCCGCACGTAACGGAGGACACGCAGTGCGGGAACCTCGGTCAACGCGGCGACTATGACGGCAACGGCGTCGTCGACTTCGACGACATTGGCCCCTTCGTGTGGGATCTCAGTCACCTGTGCCCGTGCCCTTGCCAGCCGTGCGCCGATTGTCCGCCGGGCGGGACCCAGGAAGGCGAACCGTGCGGCAGCGACACCAATGGCGGCTGCAACATGTCGGTTCCGGCGTTTGAGCCCATCGCGTGCGGCCAGACGATCTGCGGCACTAGCTATTGGAACGGCTTGTGGCGTGACACGGACTGGTACGTGATCAACACGATTACGTGGGAGACCTTCACAGTCACGGCGGAGGCCGAGTTCGACTTGCAGGTGCTGGTCATTGCTGACCCGTCCCTCAATTGCACGAACGGCACTATCGTCGATTACGCGCTCTCTGCGGCGTGCGATACGGCCGCACTGACAACGTCGCCCCTGCCCCCGGGCCGCTACTACGTCTGGGTCGGCCCGCAGTTCAACTGGCTGAGGACTGTCTCGTGCACCAACGACTGCAACCGCTACTGGGTGACGCTCAACTGCGTCCCGAGCCCCGCGCCGGGTGATGACCCCAGCACCTTCCCGGAGCCCACTGCCCTCGACGCGATGTGGAACGTCCACCAAGGCATGCCCGCGGACGTCAGCACGAAGGCGATCCGATAGTCCCAGCGCTGATTTCCAGATTCGTCTCGTCCTCGACACGAAAGCCGGCACCTCGCAACCGCGGGGTGCCGGCTTCGGATGCCCCGCCGAAGAACCGGAGTGCTACGTCCTGAGCGGCGACGGCAGCAGCGCTGGCCAGGTCGATTTCAACGACATCAACCCGTTCGTTGCGCTGCTGTCGGGGCAGTAGCGGCCGGGCTCTGTACCGGCCGTCCCGTAGCGGCCGACCCCCGTGTCGGCCGTAGGAGGGCGTGCGGTTTCCCACGGCCGAGCGGGAGCTCGGCCGCTACAGGCAATGTGAAACCGCGCTAGCCGGTGCCACAGCGGCATCCCCGCCGGCGCACCTACGCCGTGTCCGCTTTGTCAGCGGGCTCGGCCAGGCCATAGAGCTTCATTTTCTTGTAGAGCGTGGTGCGATTCACGTCGAGGCCGTGGGCGGTTCGCTGACGATTCCAGCCATTGGCCTCGAGGGCCGCGAGGATGATCCGCCGCTCCGGCTCCTCCAGCGCTTCTTTGAGCGTCAGTGGCCGGCCACGCGCCGGGGAAAACAGGGCCGTGTCCGTCTCCGCCGCCTCGACGACCGCCGGCGGCAGGTCGTGCGTATCGAGCCACTCGCCGCGCGTCAGGACCACCGCGCGCTCCACGCAGTTCTCGAGCTCGCGGACATTACCTGGCCAGCGGAAGCGCTGCATGCACTGCACGGCGGCTGGCGTGAAGCCCAAGCGTTGCTTCCCGCATTGCCGTTCACATTTCTGCAGAAAGTGCTCAGCCAGCAGCGGGATGTCCGTCAGCCGCTCGCGCAGCGGCGGCAGGTCGATCTTCACGACGTTCACGCGGTAGTACAGATCGGCCCGCAGCCGGCCGGCGGCGACCTCTTGGGCGAGATCGGTATTCGTGGCCAGAATCACGCGGACGTCGACGGTCACCGTCCGATTGGAGCCCAGGGGCTCGAATTGGCGTTCCTGCAGGATGCGCAACAGCTTAACTTGCAGGCTCGGCGAGGCGCAGGCGATCTCGTCGAGGAAGATCGTGCCGCCGTCGGCCGCCCGGAATTTTCCATCCTTGTCTGCCAAGGCTCCGGTGAACGCCCCCTTGACGTGCCCGAAAAGCTCGGAGGCCAGCAGTGTCTCCGGGATCGCACCGCAACTGATCTCGACGAACGGGCGGCTGCGCCGCTGGCTGTGCTGGTGAATCGCTCGGGCGATCATCGACTTGCCCGTGCCCGTTTCGCCATGAATCAGCACGGTCGTTTTCGAGTCTGCGACCGTCTCGATCAGGTCGAACACCCGCTGCATTTGGTACGTGCGGCCGATGATGGCGTCGGAGTTGAACGGGGCGTCCAGTACGCGTCGCAGCGACCGCTTGGCGCGCAGCGCCCCCTGTTGTTCGATCGCGCGCCGGGCAACCTGCTTGATCTCGTCCGGCCGGACCGGCTTGGCGAGGAACTCGAAAGCCCCCACCTTCATCGCCTCGACGGCGGACTCGATTGTCCCGTAGCCGCTCATGGCGACGACGAGGAGGTCGGGCCAGCGGTCGCGGGCGGTTCGCAGCAGCTCGACGCCATCGCCGTCGGAGAGAACCAGGTCGGTGATCATCACGTCATACGTCGAGCGCTCGAGCTCGAGCAAGGCCTCTTGCCCCGAGCCGACTCCGACGACATCATGGCCATCGGCTGCGAGGAACTGCGTCAGCGCGTCAACCACGGTCCGCTCGTCATCCACGAGCAAGACGCGCGACTGATGAGTATGCGGGGTACCGACCGGCGCCGGGCTTTTGCCTGGATCGGACGAGACATTCACTTCCATACATGCCACCTATAAACGCTGTGGCCACCTGTTTCGCTTGCCGATCTCCGTGCAAATCCCCGGGGATGTTGCCCAGGGAGCCCATTTCACGTTGACAGAACGCAACGCAATGAGTCTCGAGCGATGAATCGAATCGACGCCACGTGATGATACCCGGCAACGAGTCTCTCGGGAAGCCACTCGGAAACACCGCTGAGCCGTGGCTCGCCAGGAGGCTCGCCCTCCCGAGGCAGCAGACCATTCTCAAAACCGCTTTGGCACAGCCGCACGGTCGCCGGCAGACCCCCTGCCACGCGCGGTTTGCAATCCCCCGTCGGGCAAGCGACGATCATGCGTATGCCCGGCCAGACGCTGTCCGAAATCCGTGCCCTGCTCGCCGCCGCCGGGCTGGCGCCACAGTACCGCTTCGGGCAGAATTTCCTCGTGGATCTCAATCTGATGCGGAAGCTGGTCGCGGCGGCAGACCTCGAGCCGGGCGATGTGGTGTTCGAAGTTGGCCCCGGCACCGGGTCGCTAACCGAAATGCTGCTTGACGCCGGCGTGCGGGTGGTCGCCGTCGAGATTGACCGGGGCTTTCAAGCGCTGCTGCGGGAGCGGCTCGGCGAACTGGCACGCTTCACGCTGGTGCAAGGCGACGCGCTGGCCAGTAAACATCGTGTGAATCCGCTCGTACTCAGCGTGTTGCGCGAGAATGCACCCGCGAGCGGCGGAGCGTACAAGCTCGTCGCGAACCTGCCGTACCAGATCGCGACGCCGTTGCTGGTCGACCTGCTGCTGACCAGTCTGCCGTTCGAGCGGCTGACCTGCACGATACAGAAGGAAGTGGCCGAACGGCTGATCGGCGAGCCGCGGACGGACGTCTACGGCCCCGTGTCGGTCCTGGTGCAACTCCTGGCGGAAATCACGCCCCACGCGCTGCTCCCGCCCACCGCGTTCTGGCCGCGGCCCGAGGTGCAATCCGTCATGTTGACGCTGCGCCCACGGCCGGCCGCCGAGGTTTGCATCGCGGACCTGCCGGCCTTCGCGGCGTTCGTGCAGCGCGGCTTTCAGCAACGCCGCAAGATGCTACGCCGGCTGTTTCGCGGCTGGGGGGAGTTGGCCCTGCTGGCGGTGTTTCAACAGGCGGGTGTCAGTCCGAACGCCCGGCCTGAGGAGCTGTCACCGCCTGCCTGGCGAGGGCTGTTCGAGGCGGTTGGTCGGCACCGGGCTTGACGATGTGTTCGGCAATGACCGCTGCGACAAAGGCGGCGTTAGTCCCGTCGCCATGTCCGCCGTAGTAGCCGTACTGCTCAAACTCCGCCCGCCATTCGACATTGGCGATGCGGCTTTCGGCGCCGGCCGGGACCTGCAGGCCGACCGCACCGGCCGCGTCTTCGAGGAACACGCCGTCGATTGAGCCGAAGACCTTCATCGGACCCGCCAGCACGGCGTCGGTCGGCGAATAATAGTTGTAGATCTTGCCCTGCACGTTTCGCAGTGCCGGGCTCACGTCGTACTTGTGCCACAAGCTCGACGAAATCAGGACGACGTTGCTGACCTTATACTTGGGCTTGAGGGCTTCGAGTGCCCAGACCGCGACGCCGGTACCGGCGGACAGGCCGACGACGTTGACCTCGCGCCCCGGATACTGGTCCATGTAATCCTGGATGTACCCGGCGAGCCGTTTCCCGCCTTGCTGCGCGATGATGCGGACGGTCTGGTCAATCGCCGGGTTGAACGACAGCGACCACGTCATCCGGGCGACCTGGCCGTGGTAGCCGGCTTTTTCAAGCCCGGCGCGAATCCCCTCGTCGCCGAGGTCCATGTTCCCGACGCCGGGGCAATAGAACGTGATCCCGTACGTCGCGCGCTCACCAAAGCCGGCGATACAGCCCGTGAGCGCTGCCGTCAGCACAACCACCGCGATACAGCGGCCGTTTCTCATCGTCCCATGCTCTTGCTGTGCCGGCCGGCTAAGGATCGGTCAGCAGCCAGTACCGCTAGTCCCGCGGCTCGTTCGCCGCCGCCCGGAAACCCGGGATGCGGATGTTCTCCTGCGGCTTGTCGTCCGGATGGACGGCGAAAACCTCGACGCGGGCAATGTCCTCGAACGGGACGACGATCACGTACGCCCCGACCTGGTAGTTCTCGTCGACCGGCAGGCATTCGAATGCGAGCGCACTGCTCATCCCGAGGTCGACCATCTCCCGCATTTCATAGCTGAGCCCGTCCTTGAGATACAGGATGATCCGCGTCTGCAGCGCATCCATGTACTTCTGGAGCTCAGCGTCGGCGGGGCCGTCACCGGTCTTCAGCGCGTCCGGAAACTTGCGCCCGGCACACCGGCGTTTGGCTTCTTCAATCTGCCGGCGCAGCCCCGGACCGTGAAACCAGTCGAAATTGAACATGAACGCACTCCGCGACGGCTCCGGCGGGGGCATCAAAGGCTCCCGGTAGTGGCTGCGTCGTCCCGCTCGACGGTATCATCGTCGTCAATGACGCCGGACGCGAAGACGCAACTCGTCAAAAGCCTCGCTCGTGAAATCGGGTTCGATCTGGTGGGGGTGGCGCGCGCCGCCCCACTGCCCAGGGCGCGCTATTATAGGGAGTGGATCGCGCGCGGCTATGGGGGCACGCTGGACTACTTGCGGCGAAACATCGATATTCGCGCGGACCCCAGGCGCATGGTGGCGGGCGCCCGCTCGGTCATCTGTGTCGCCTTGAACTACAAACGCGCGGACGGCTTCTTGCCGGCATCGGCGGCGGTTGAGCCGGGTGCGTCAGACCGCGCGCTCGTCGACGCCGAAAATGCCGCTGGCCGCATCGCCCAATATGCCCGCGGGCGTGACTACCACGTGGTCATGCGGCGAATGCTGCGCGAACTGACTCGACGTTTGCACGCCGGGCTGGATGAGAGCTTCGAGGCACGAGTGTGTGTCGACACGGCACCGCTCCTGGAGCGAGAGCTAGCGGCGGCCGCCGGGTTAGGTTGGATCGGGCGCAACACTTGCCTGCTGAACGCTGCGCTTGGTTCCTATCTCTTTTTGGGAGAGATTGTTACAAGTCTTGAGTTGCGTGAGGATGGGCCGGTTGGGGAACAGTGCGGGCGGTGCCGGCGGTGCCTGGATGCGTGCCCGACTTGTGCCTTTATAGGACCTTATGAACTTAACGCGTCGCGGTGTGTGTCGTACCTCACGATCGAATATCGCGGCGTGATCGATGCGGGCCTGAATCGAAGCATCGGAACCCGAGTTTTCGGCTGCGACGTGTGCCAGCAGGTCTGCCCATACAATGCGCGCGCGCCACTGGGCAAACACGCGGAAACGATAAGACACCAGCTTCCCGATAGCGTTAACCTGTTGTATTTGCTTAAGATAAGCGCTGAAGAACATCGGGCTTGGCTCCGGGGCACGGCGGCGTCGAGGGCCACCCTCCCCATGTGGCGTCGCAACGCGCTGATAGCACTCGTGAACGCAACCGGAGGCGCGCACGTAGTCGCCCAGGTCCTAGCGAAGCCCGGTACGCTGTGCGATCCGGTGTTCCAGGAGACCGCGCGGCGCCTCATTGGGTGACGTGGACCATTGCGCCGGGTTGACCGCACGTCACGTTTTGGGTGTGCGCGGCCTGTCATGTCCGTCGTCGCGGAACGTGGCCTTGGCGGTAACTATCTGTAAACAAACGACTTATTGATGCGCCGCCCGCTTAGTACCCTTCAGTTCAACTTAGATTTTAGGCATGCGAAATCGGTTTAGGCAAGCGAACGCGTTAATTTTCTTGAAAAAGCACCAGAATTCGTTTGACCCACTCGTCGCCTGCCTCTATCATGGCCAAGAGTGTGGAGAAGGAACGCTCATCGATTTGGGCCATTCCCTCTGTTCTTGCGAAGTTAGCAACGCGGTAAGCGGTTATTGGAGGTTGGGAGAATGTGCTCAACGGAAAAGTTGCACGCGATGGGCGGGCTCACGGCGGCCGTAATTGCACTGGCGGCGTTCACGTCTCCGGCGGCGGCGGATCTGTCGAATATCGTCTTCTCGCTAGAAGCCGCGGCCGGCTCCGCGCATGGGGCGTGGACCGTGAACGAGGACCAGGGCCAGTGGACCGAAGACATGAACGGGTACCAGTGGACGCTGGGCGATCCGATCCAGATCCGAGATCCGCAATCGGGCGCGGTGCTCGCGACGCTTGGCGGTGCCGGCGTCTCGTATCTCTTCGACCCGCAGGTCAACCTGAGTTTTTCAGTGATTGCGGGGGCGGTGGACACGAACTTCACGTTCCGGTCCGCGATGTTGTCCTTCCCAACCATTCAGTATCCCATGGGACGCGCGAGCGCAGTGTTCACCGTCACGGACGCCGACGACGAAGGGGGGGCGCTCCTGACCGGGCTGGGCGGCATGGCCTATCTGGGCGCGTACAACGGGTTCGTTCCAGGCGGCACGCAGTTTACGCAGTTGATTCAGCAGGTCATGGCGCCACCGGGCGAGTCGGCGTTCGCGTCTGAGGCGTTTCCCGGCGGCGGCTCTTTCGCCACGCTTGGTGCGCCGGTTAGTGACATGAGTTCACAAATAAGTTTTACGCTGAGCGCGAACGATTTGGCCAGTGGAACGTCGAACTTCGAGATAATTCCTGTGCCTGAACCCTGCGGCTTGCTGCTGCTGGCGGCGTGTGCCGGTGTTATTCGGCGTCGCTAGGACTGTGCCAGAAGCGGCGTGCGCGGCTGGCGCGCAAGCGTGCAGTATGTTAAAGCAGTTTGTCGAGCCTGCGAGGTGACTGGCGAGTTCCCGCTTTGGCGGCGACGACCGGGATGAGCGGTTCGCGCCGCCTGAACTTGTCCGTCGCGCCCATGTGCGAGGAGTGAGATAGGTCACGCGGTTTTCCGCGACACTGAGAGTGAGAGGATTGAAGGATGGTTGCACATCTAGTCAGAACACGTTCTCTGCTTCCGCTCGGGGTTGTCTTGGCAGGTGCGGCTCTGGCCGGCGCCGGAACAATCTCCAACACGATCTTTCGCATTGACGCGACGAACGGCGAGGGCAGCGGCCACCTCGAGTTTTACGCCAACGAGCTCGAGTACCACGCGTACAACAATAAGTGGGAGTGGAGCAAAGGGTTTACGGAGATTGAAGACGACATCACTGGCGAGCCTATCGCGTTACTCGACCAGGCGACGCTGAGCATCACGCGGGATCCGACACCGTCCTCGCCGTACCGTATCGATCTCGGCTTCGCCCTCCATGCTGGCCTGAGTTCGACGCTGTTCTCGATTAAATCGGCACTACTCACGTTCTCGACGCCGCTGCCGCCGGGGATGCTCCAGGGACCGGCCGCGGGTGGTAAAGCCAATGCTTCGCTGGGTGTCACGGACGAGAATGGGAATGGCGCGCAGCTTCTTGCGGATGGCCCCGTTGGAACGGGCGCGTACCGGGCCAGGTACAACGGCTGGTATCCAGCGGGAATCTCGTTCGTTACCCTCGTAAACCTCGTTCAGGCCGGGCCGGGTTCGAGCGGCGGCGCCACCCAGAATTATCCAGGCGGTCTCTCTTATGTCTCAATCGACACGACCGTGGCGGACATGAGCGCTGGGCTGGGCTTCACGCTCACCCCGGGCGACTCCGGCAGCGGGACCACGAGCTACCGGATCATGCCGGAACCGGCGGCGTTCGCGTGCCTGGTCGTCGGCGTTGCGCTCTTCGCTCGACGACGATGATGTAAGAACCGGTCGTTGGCGGTCTTTCAAATGAACGGGGCAGGTCTGTGGCCTGCCCCGTTTCTTAGGCCGGCGTCGCGCGACGGATGCCGAGTTTTGCTGGCTAACGCGAGAAGTGGCCTGGAGCGCCGGAAAGAAGCCTCTGCGGTCTGGCGCGGGTAGGGGCGCCGACTCCCAGTTAACTGATCGACCTAGTGAGCGTGGTTGACTCTGGAAGACGATTCCCTTGTGTGGAGGCGCTGGAATGAGACAGCTTACGGTACGTGGTGGTGGCGGCGTGAGGGGGGCGGGGGCCGGCGGTCGACTGCTCACGATCTGCCTGCTGAACGTAGCGGTGGTGGCGCTGGGCGCGGCGGGGGACGCGGAGTCGCCGCCGAAACCCGATTACCAGTCTGCGCCGCAAATCATCCAATTGGTTAAGCTGGAGTCGAGCATCGATGCCGGCACGGTGACCGCCATTGTGGCGGCGGACCTCAACGGAGACGGGCGGAAGGACCTGGCGGTGGCGTGGTACGCGACGGACAACGAGGCCCCGGCCGCGAATCAGCGCTGTGTGTCCATCTACATCGCTGAAGCGAACACGTTCCGTCGGTCCGCAAGACTGGACTTGTACGTCTAC
The DNA here is from genome assembly GCA_020058145.1 of Phycisphaerae bacterium. Taxonomy (GTDB): domain Bacteria; phylum Planctomycetota; class Phycisphaerae; order UBA1845; family Fen-1342; genus JAGVEP01. Next base: position 18,027 of record JAGVEP010000339.1, read on the forward strand.
AACAGCAGTTCTCCGGCGTTTTCGATTTTCCGTACTGGAACGGCCGCGATGACCGCGGGGGACTTTGATGGCGACGGCGACCTGGACCTGGCGGTGGCGGCCTTCTATGGCGATGAGCTCTACTTCATCGAAAACCTCGGCGACGAGGTGTTTCGCCCGCACTTGAAGTTCATGTTTGGCTTCAATTCCCCCGGAAACTTCGTCACGCCGCCGGAGATGGTGACTGCGGACTTCGATGGCGATGGACGGGCTGACGTGGCCTATATCGTCGATCCGGTCCAGTTCCCGGATGGCGACATGATCCACTTCTGGCGGACGGAGCGCGGCATCAGCAACATGTATCGGGTCACCGATTGGACCGCGTACGGGAGCGAGCTGCTCTACCAGTGGCTGCGGTCGCTAACCGTGGCGGATTTCGACGGCGATGGCCGGCCGGACCTCGCGTTCACCGCGCTGGACCACGAATACAGCGGCGACGTGCCGGTCGTGAGCGTGTGGCACGAATTCGATCCGGTGACTGGGTATTTCAAAACCTACGACTTCTTTCCCGGGATGTCCTGCTCAGACGTGGTCGGCGTGCAAGCGCAGCCAGGCTGTCCGGCCGGACTGGCGCTCACCGACAACAATGGCACGAAAATGCAGTATTGGTCCGCGGTCTGCGGCGGCCCGCTCGGCTTTACCTTGATCGCGCAGGTCACAGGTTACGCCGGCTTGGCACCCAGCCGCGGCATGGCGATCGCCACGGGTGATCTGAACGGCGATGGCCAGCCGGACGTGGTGACGAAACAACTGCGTGGCAGCGTCACGGACGCGAATCAGATCGAAGTCACGCTCAGCAGTGGCGAGGGCGCCAGTTGGACCCTGGTCATGCCGACACCGGTCAGCACGTTGGGTCTGGCCACCCAGACATACAATGGCATTCTGCGTCCGCACAATCTGGTAGTAGCGGACGTGTGTGGCGACGGCCGGCCGGAGATTGTGGCCGGGTTTGCGGCCTCATACGACAATTACGAGGATGAAAGCGACAACTCGCGCTCGCTCAAGATCGGTATCTGGGAGGATTTCATCGGCAATTGAGCCGGGCTGGCAGGGCCGGCGCACGGCGGCGCGGGCACCTCAGGGGGGAGCGGCGCTCAACTTGCCGGTGGTATCAAAGAACCGCAGTTGGTGCCGCTCGAAGACGTCTTTTTGGAAGGCGGGGTCGATGGGGATCGGGTAGTCGCCACTGAAACACGCGTGGCAGAAGTGGCTGTTGGCCGTGCGCGTGGCGGCTAACATACCTTCCAGCGAGAGGTACGCCAGCGAGTCGACATCGAGGTACTGGCGGATCTGCTCCACCGTGCGCTCGTTGGCGATCAGCTCAGTTCGACTCGGGAAATCGATGCCGTAGTGGCACGGATGACGGATGGGTGGGCTGGCCACGCGCAGGTGAATTTCCTTCGCGCCTGCGGCGCGCAGCGACTGCATCTTGCCGCGCGTCGTGGTGCCCCGGACGACCGAATCTTCGACCACCGCGAGTCGCCTTCCGGCGACGGTGCCGCGGATGGGATTGAGTTTAAGCCGCACCGTCAGGTCGCGGATCGTTTGGGTCGGCTGGATGAAAGATCGGCCAATGTAGTGGTTAGTCGTAAACCCGCGGCCGATGGGAATGCCGGACTCCTCGTGGAAACCCAGTGCGGCGCAGCGGGCACAATTCGGGACGGCGATGACCAGGTCGGCGTCGGCCGGCGCCTCGCGCGCCAGGGCCCGCCCCATCGCCAGCCGCGCGAGGTGGACGTTCTCGCCGAAAATGAGGCTCGAGGGATCGGCAAAATACACGTGTTCGAAGATGCACTGCGCGCGGCGTACCGTGCCCGGCTCGACGAAGCGGCGCGACGAGATTCCGCCGGCCGAGAGGGTCACAATTTCACCCGGTTCGACGTCGCGGACGTACTCCGCGTCGATGATGTCGAGCGCGCAGGTCTCGCTGGCGACCACCCAGGCATCCTGGAGCCGGCCCAGGCACAGCGGCCGGTTGCCGGACGCGTCGCGCACCGCCTCGATCCGGTCCGGGTACAGCAACAAGAGACAGTACGAGCCGCACAGGTGTCGCAGCACGGCGGCCAACGGGTCGGGCCGTTCCGCATAGCGGCGGTCGGCCAGCATGTGCAAAACGACCTCGGTATCCGAGGTGGTCACGAAGATATGGCCGTCCTGTTCGTACTCGCGGCGGATATCGGCCGCGTTGACGAGGTTCCCGTTGTGGCACACCGCGACCTGGCCAATCGAGCAGCTCACGAGCAGCGGCTGCACGTTGGATTCGCTGCACGAGCCGGTGGTGGAGTAACGCACGTGGCCCATGGCAATTGGATTCGCCAGCTCGGCGAGGTCGGACTGGTTGACGGCGTCCGTCACCAGGCCGAGGCCGCCGCGCCGCGCAATCGTCCGGCCATCCGCGCTGCAGATGCCCGCGGATTCCTGTCCGCGGTGCTGCTGGGCGTAGAGGCCGAGGTAGGTCAACTGGGCGGCATCGGGGTGCTTGGCAATGCCAAACAGGCCGCAGGAATGTTGGACCTCGGCGGACATCGAACCTCGCTTGTGCTCGCCAGGGGGTGGGCGAAACCGCGTAGCATACCACAATCTGGCCGGGGTGCGCAGACCGCCCCCGGCAAGCTACGTCGCAGGGTGTAGTCAAAAACTGTGGCGGAAAGCTCGCCGTCCGAGCCGCAGGCGCGAGCCTGGGGTCCGCGCAGCGCGCTCCGCGGAAAACCCCACGCTGGCGCATGGGGCTCGGACAGGAGCCTCGCCGCGCGGGGCGGCTACCACAGTTTTGGACTACACCCCCGTCGCACGCCGCCGGTGGGCCACCAGCGCCGCCACCCGCCGGATGTGCTCCGAGCCGCTCCCGCAACACCCGCCGACGACGTTGGCTCCGGCGTCCAAAATCTGCGGCAGGAAGCCAGTGAACTCGTCCGGCGTCTGCTTCCAAACCGCCCGGCCAGCTTCAAGTTCCGGCAGCCCGGCATTCGGCTTTACCCACAGCGGCAGCGTCGTGCCCGCCCGCAGGGCCACGACCGCGGGCAGCGCAAACTGGATACCGCTTCCGCAGTTGGAGCCCACCGCATCGGCACCAGCGTCCTCGAGCGCCGCGGCACAGTCGTTGGCCGCCGCCCCCATCATCGTCCGTGTCCGCTGCGGCCCCGAATCGAACGACATGCTCGCGATAACCGGCAGGGCGGTCGTTTCCTTGACCGCCTGCAGCGCACACAGGATTTCCGCCACCTCAGAGAAGGTCTCCAGGAGGATCACGTCCACCCCGCCGTCCTTAAGTGCCTGACCCTGCTCGCAAAACACGGGCCGGAGCTGTTCCGCTGTCGCCTCGCGAACCGCCAGGATTTTTCCGCTGGGGCCGATGGAGCCCACGACCAGCGCCTCGCGCGAACCGAGCGCCTCGCGGGCTAATTCCGCGCCCCGGCGGTTCAGCTCGCCGACGCCCGACTCGATCCCGCGGCGCTCCAGGTTGATCCGATTGGCCCCGAACGTGTTGGTCGTGATGAACTGTGCCCCGGCGTCCAGGTACGCCCGCCCCAAAGCGACCACGAGTTGCGGGTGCGTCAGGTTGGCCGTCTCCGCCATCACCGTCGGTGGCACGCCGCGCATGTGGAACTGCGTGGACCAACCCCCGTCGGCGACGAAGACACCTGCGCGCAGCGCAGCGCGGTCGAATTGCATGCCGGCACCTGTGGCGCCACAAGTGAGCACCCCGCCACCGGGCTCTCGTGGCGTGCCGCATTATCGGCCAAGCGCGCCCGTGCGAACAGGGCACAGAAAAAGAGGACCGACGCGCGCAACACGCGCGCCGGCCTCTATGAGGTGCGTCCTCCCCTCCGGATCGCACCGCTCAATCGGGCTCCCGGATGTTCCGCCGCCGGCTTTCGCCCGCGGACGGGGCTCCACTCCAACTATGGAAAACAAACCGCGGCTTGCCAAATCACCGCCGCCGCCGCCGCGGTGCGTTTTTTCCGTCCCTCGCATTGTGACCCCGCACGCAATCGTTATAATCCCGCCGCGTTACGGATTCGGAACGGCGGCCGCGTTTCCTCCGACGATGGCGTCAGAGCGGCGCGCCAATCCTCTGTCCCCCTCGGCATTCGTCGCCGGACTGGAGGATGCGCAGTGGCGGTGATAGTCCCGAAGTGTGTCTTCTTCACCCGCGGCGTAGGCAAGCACCCGCACAATCTCGAGTCGTTCGAGACCGCCTTGCGGGATGCCGGCATCGCCCAGTGCAACCTGGTCAAGGTGTCGAGCATCTACCCGCCGGGCTGTAAGATCATCTCCCGTCAGGCGGGGCTCAAGCGGCTGGTCCCCGGGCAGATCACGTTCTGCGTCATGGCCGACGCCCGCACGGACGAACCCAATCGCCTCGTCTCCGCAGGTATCGGACTCGCCATCCCCGCCAAGGGCGACCAGTTCGGCTACATTTCCGAGCACCACGGCTACGGCATGGTCGAGAAGAAAACCGCTGACCTCGTCGAAGACATGGCGGCTTCGATGCTCGCGACCACGCTGGGCATCGAATTCGACCCCGACCTCGCCTACGACGCCCGCCGGGAGGTCTACAAGATGAGTGGGCAAATCGTCAAGACCCGTGCCGTGGTGCAGACCGCCGAGGGCGACAAGAACGGCCGGTGGACGACGGTCGTGTCGGCGGCCGTCTTCCTCTTTGATTGATTTCGCGTGACACACACCCTGCCCGACAATTTTCTCGGCTTGCCGCCGCGCTATGCGGACTACGCGACGGCGCGTTTTGCCGTCCGGCCGATTCCGTACGACGCCACGACGACCTTCGGCGTCGGCACGCGCGATGGCCCGCGGGCGATTCTGAGTGCCTCGCAACAAGTCGAACTGTACGACGAATATCTGGGGCGTGAAGCGTACAAAGCCGGTGTGGCCACGCTGGACGCGCTGGAGCCTGAGGCCCGCGGTCCGGAGGCGATGCTGGCACGGGTGTACTCCGCCGCCCGCCCCCTGGTCCGCGCTGGCAAGTTCCTGATCACGCTGGGAGGGGAGCACAGTATCACGTATGGCCTGGTGCGGGCCGTGAAAGCGCGGCACAAGGACCTGAGCGTGCTGCAGATCGACGCCCACGCCGACCTGCGCGCCAGCTACCAGGGTACGCCGTTCAGCCATGCCTGCGTCATGCGGCGCATCCACGAACTGCGCGTCCCGGCGGTCGGCGTCGGCATCCGCAACTACTCCGCGGAGGAGGCCCGGTTCATCCGCGACGCCGGTAAGCCGATCTTCACCGCGCGCACGTGCCGCACCACCGATACCTGGATCGAATCGGTGGTCGGCGAACTGACCGACCACGTGTACGTGACCATCGACATCGACGGCTTTGACCCGGCGGTGGCACCCGGCACAGGTACGCCGGAGCCCGGCGGGCTCGACTGGTATCAAGTCACCGACCTACTGGGCGCCGTCGCCCGCCGCAAGACGATCGTCGCCGCCGACGTAGTTGAGGTGCGGCCGCTCCCGCCGAGTACGGTCACGGAATTTCTCGCGGCGAAGCTGATTTACCGGCTGATCGGGCTGGTGAGCGCGTAGGCCGCGCGCGGCAGCCAATCACGCCCCAGGCTTCGACTTGTTCCACATTGACACGTCGCATAGCCTGCCGACATGCGCCCACCGAGCAAACCGGCGTCGCGAGGGCAACGCTTCACTCCCGAAGCGCCGCGCGCGCCGCGTGTCCTCGGCCGCGCGGTGGTGCTGTTGACCGCGCTCGGGCTGACGGCGTTTGGTTTTCAGCAGCTCTGGCACCTTTGGCAGCAATTGCCGGGCAACCAGGTGAAACGTATTGACTGGAAGGCCGTCCGCCAGGCACGCGCGGGCCTCACGGGCACGGCCCGCGAGGGGCTGTTGCTGGTCGTCAATGCCGAGCGCTTCACGGCGGCCTGGCAACGCCGCGCGGATGTGAACGCGGTCATCGACGAGGTCCGGGCGCGGCTGCCCGAGCTTCGCCACACGCAACTCGGTCGCCTCCAGGTCCCGGCGCTGACACTCTTGAGACTGCAACGCGACGGCGTGCCGCGCGAGCAGTGGTGGCCGACGGTGCGTCCGCACGTGGATGGTCTGGAAAACGCAGATTTCTCGCACTTTCTGCCAGAACTGTTCGAGGCCGAGACAGCGATCTACCGAGGATTCGGCTTAACCCCAGGCGCCGCCCGGCGATTGCCGCTGAGCACCATCGGGGCACCACATGGACCGTGGCTCGAGTTTCTCGTCGCGGAGCTGGGCGCAGTTGAGCAGGAACGCCGGACCGCAGGCGACGTACTAGCCGCCGAGGCTGGCGCACGGCTCGCGCGCC